>SBBF01000095.1 GCA_005240075.1 Nitrospira sp. | reverse complement strand
CGCGAGTATAGCGAGCGGGAAGGTATCTTAATAACTGCTTTACCTCCGGCGCCCCCATACCCCCCGTGGATTCGCTCGGATTGGCAAAGCCAAATCCTCTCTCATACTCGAGGGTATAATAAAAAAATAAACTAAATCAAAAGTTTGCGGTAGATAACAAACAGATAAACAGAAGTCAACGGTTAGTCCTCATTCCCCGATCAGGATATTTATGTTTATCAACTCCGTTTTGAGACTGCCCTGGAAATTCCCGATCCGACAACCATCACCAATCTGACGACTATTACAGCCACCTTCTCGATCGCCGATACTTTCTTTTATGAGGATTTTGATCCAGTTTTACCGGGGGTGAAGAGGGGGATGCTGCACAAGAAGAAGGGGGATGGGCGCCGTTGGAGCCGACCGCTACGTTGACTGTGGAATAAAATTATTTATTTTCTGCGGCCCGTTTCTCCTGATATTTTTTGATCAGTTCTTCCTGCACATTGCGGGGAACAGGGGCATAGCGCAAAAATTCCATCTGAAATTCACCCTTCCCTTGGGTTGAGCTTCTCAGATCAGTGGAATATCCAAACATCTCAGACAACGGAACCTCCGCATCAACCTGAACATATCTGTTGGAGGTGGCAGCTCCCACGATCATGCCGCGCCGCTGGTTGATCTGCCCCACCACCGCTCCCTGAAATTCTTCCGGCGCCTGGGTTTGCAAACGCATAATCGGCTCCAGAATCACCGGCTTGCACTTGGCATAAAACTCCCGGATGGCGGTCTGCGCGCAAATCTGAAAAGCAAGGTCGGATGAATCGACGTCATGATAGGCTCCATCATTGATGATAGCCCGGAAACCGACAACAGGGGCACCGATCAAAAGCCCCGTTTTTAACTGGGATTGAAAACCTTTGTCGCAAGAGGGAATGAATTCCCGCGGAATTTTTCCTCCCACGATTTCATCGACAAATTCGTAAGTTTCTACCGCATCAAGCGGAAGAGGCTCAAAAAGTCCGGCAATCTTCGCGTACTGCCCCGCACCACCGGTCTGCTTTTTGTGCTGATACACAAAATCGGTTTTTTGCGTAATGGTTTCCCGGTAGGCCACCTGAGGCTGCCCGGCAATGACCTCACAGTTGTATTCTCGCTTCATCCGTTCAATGTAGATTTCAAGATGCAACTCCCCCATCCCTGAAATAATGGTCTGCGCGCTTTCTTCATCCCGATGGACACGAAAAGTGGGATCCTCCTTGGAAAAACGGTTTAACGCTTTTGAAAAATTGGCCGTTCCTGCTTTATCCTTGGGAGCCACAGCAAGCGAGATAACGGGGTTTGGCACATGCATGGAAGTCATCGTGTATCGAATCGTGCCATCGGTAAAAGTTTCTCCGGAAGCGCACTCCACCCCAAACATCGCCACAATGTCGCCGGCACTCGCTGTCTCAATATCGTTCATTTCATCGGCATGCATCCGAACCAGTCGGGGAACTTTTACTTTCTTTTCGTTGGTTGAATTGACAATCCAGTCCCCCTTTCCCACCTTTCCCTGATAGATCCGCATGTAGGTCAGCTGGCCAAACCGACCGTCTTCCAGTTTAAAAGCCAGCCCCACAAAGGGTTTGTCGGGGGTCGATTCCAACTCTACTTTGGCTTCGTTGTTTCGCTGATCGTGTGCTTCATTCCTAACTTCAGTCGGATTGGGAAGATAATAACCAACCGCATCGAGCAACAGTTGAACCCCTTTGTTCTTGTAAGCCGACCCCATCATTACCGGAATAAATTTAAGGCTTAAAGTGGCGGAGCGAACAGCTTTACGAAGCATCTCAACAGGAACCTCTTTATCTTCAAGATACAGATGGGCCACATCATCGTCAAAATCCCCCATCGCCGCCACCAGTTCGTGGCGCAATTCTTTGGCCCGCGGCAGAAGATCGGCCGGGATTTCTTCCACCCGAACTTTTTCGCCGTTGTCTCCCTCGTAATAGTTGGCCTTCATCTCCACCAGATCAATGACCCCCTGAAACTTGTCTTCGGCGCCGATCGGCATGGCAATCAGGTGGGCGTTATGCCCCAGCTTGTCGCGCAGTTGATTCATACACCGGACCGGGTCGGCACCGGCGCGATCCATTTTGTTGACAAAAGCAATGCGCGGTACATGGTAGCGGGTCATCTGGCGATCGACGGTGATCGACTGGCTTTGAACTCCTGAAACGGAACAAAGAACCAGAATA
Organism: Nitrospira sp.; assembly: GCA_005240075.1. Taxonomy (GTDB): domain Bacteria; phylum UBA10199; class UBA10199; order UBA10199; family SBBF01; genus SBBF01. Next base: position 19,928 of record SBBF01000095.1, on the reverse strand, counting down.
GCGCCATCCAACACGCGGAGGGCTCGTTCCACCTCGATCGTAAAATCAACGTGCCCTGGCGTATCAATAATATTAATGATGGTGTTTTTCCATTCGCAGTAAGTGGCGGCTGACTGGATGGTGATCCCCTTTTCGCGCTCCAGATCCATAAAATCCATGGTCGCCCCCACCCCCGATTTGCCGCGGACTTCCTCAATCTTGTGGATTTTTTTGGTGTAAAACAAAATCCGCTCAGTCAGCGTGGTTTTGCCCGAATCAATATGGGCCGAAATTCCGATGTTTCTTGTTCTTTGAAGATCACTCATACAATACTCCTTGAACACTATTATTTCAGAAGACGAGCTTTCTAGTCTATCTTAAACCTGAAAGTCGAGCAGTTTTATTTTATGGAGGACAAGTACAGCAAAAATGACGGTCACCATAAGCTGAATCAATCCGGGAGACCGAGGGCCAATATTTGTTTTCCTTGAGCCAGGAGGCGGGAAAGGCAGCCTGTTCGCGCGTATAAGGGTGATTCCAATTTTCAGCGGCAATCTGCAAAGCGGTGTGGGGAGCATTTTTCAGGGGATTATTGTTTTTGTCCATTTTGCCTGATTCAATATCAGCTATTTCCTGACGAATGGCTATCATCGCTTCGCAAAAACGATCCAGCTCACCTAAAGATTCCGACTCGGTCGGTTCAATCATCATCGTTCCCGGAACTGGAAAAGAAACGGTTGGAGCATGAAAACCATAATCGATTAGCCGTTTGGCCACATCTTCCACTTCTATTCCGCAACTCGCTTTGAAATGCCGAAGATCAACAATACATTCATGAGCCACCAAACCGTTCTTGCCCCTGTACAAAACGGGGAAATGGGCAGAAAGCCGTTTGGCGATATAGTTTGCGTTAAGAATGGCCATTTCAGTCGCCTTCTTTAAACCCTCCGACCCCATCATCCGGATATAGGCATAGGAGATGGGAAGAATGCCGGCGCTTCCCCAGGGAGCAGATGAAATGGTTCCAATCGACTGATTGCCCCCGACGGGAACAACCGGATGGGTTGGAAGAAATTCTTTTAAATGACCAGCTACCGCAATCGGTCCCATACCGGGTCCTCCTCCCCCATGCGGAATACAAAAAGTTTTGTGGAGATTGAGGTGACACACATCGGCCCCCATTTCTCCCGGACGGGCCAAGCCAACTTGCGCATTCATGTTGGCCCCATCCATGTAAACTTGTCCCCCATGACGATGAACCAGTTCGCACATCTCTTTGATTTTTTCTTCGAACACCCCGTGGGTTGAGGGATAAGTGATCATGATACATGATAAGTGTTCTTTATGTTCCAAACATTTTTGAATTAAGTCATTAAGATCTACATTACCATGTTGATCACACGCCACAATTTCGATCTTTAAGCCTGCCATCGAGGCGGAAGCGGGGTTGGTTCCATGGGCTGATTGAGGGATCAGGCAGACATTCCGACCTTCTTCCCCTCGCGATCGGTGATATTTTTGAATGATCAAAAGACCGGCCAATTCCCCCTGCGAACCGGCATTCGGTTGCAACGATACAGCGGAAAAACCGGTGATGTCGGCCAGCCAATCTTCCAGTTGGGTATTCATTTCTTCATACCCCAACGCCTGATCCAGAGGAACAAAGGGATGGAGCTTGGAAAATCCGTTCCAGGTAACCGGCATCATTTCGGTCGAAGAATTTAATTTCATGGTACACGACCCAAGCGGAATCATGGAGGTGGTAAGTGACAAATCCCTCCCCTCCAGTTTCCGAAGATACCGGAGCATTTCAGTTTCCGAATGGTGCGTGTTAAAAACGGGATGTTGGAGAAAAGGGGTTGTGCGATGCCATTCCGTCGGAATGGGGGACGTGCTTTTTTCTTCGTCCAAATCCCATTTTGCTTTTTTGCCCCCTTCTTTTTCCAAAATACTCTGAAAAACAAGAAGGATTTTTTTGATATCCGATGTTGTCGTTGTTTCGTCCAACGAAATCCCGATTGCCCCATCATCAAAAAGACGGAAATTCATCTGCCGATTGAGGGCCAGCGTATTGATTTTTTGTGATTCCTTGGGCGATAAACAAATTTTAATGGTATCAAAAAAAGGTTTGTCCTCCAGGACCAATCCCAGTTTTTTAAGCCCCTGGTAAAGGAGACAGGCCATGGCATGAACGCGCCCCGCAATTTTTCTTAAACCCTGCGGCCCATGATAAACAGCATACATGGAAGCCATCACTGCCAGTAAAACCTGGGCGGTACAAATGTTACTGGTGGCCCGTTCGCGCCGGATATGCTGTTCCCTCGTCTGCAGAGCCAGACGGTAAACGGTCTTCCCGTCAGCATCCTTGGAAACCCCCACCAGCCTTCCCGGCATTTTCCGCTTGAACTCATCCCGGGTACTGATGAAAGCGGCATGCGGCCCTCCATATCCCAACGGTACTCCAAAACGCTGGGCGCTCCCCACACAGATATCAGCTCCCCCTTCGGCGGGAGATCTCAAAAGAACAAGACTCAAGAGATCGGCAGAAACAACGAGCAACCCCCCCTCCTTTTTCAAACGCGACACAAAGGGAGAGTAATCCAAAATACTTCCATCGGTATTCGGATAGGAAACAAGCGCTCCCAGCAGAGGCTCTTTAAATTCCCAAGAGACAGTGTCTTCCACAATCAGCTTGATACCCAAAGGTTCAGCTCTTGTCTGCATGACCGCCAGTGTTTGAGGATGACATCGGGAGGAAACAAAAAAATTTCGAACGGCAGATTTTTCCCTTTTGATCGCAAACACCATCGCCATTGCCTCGGCAGAGGCGGTCGCTTCGTCCAGCAAGGAAGCATTAGCAACCGGAAGTCCGGTCAAATCAGCAATCATCGTCTGAAAATTAACCAGCGCTTCCAGCCTCCCCTGGGAAATTTCTGCCTGATAGGGGGTGTATGGGGTATACCAGCCGGGGTTTTCCAGGACATTTCTCAAAATCACCGACGGCGTCATACAATCGGAATAACCCATGCCGATATAATTTTTAAAAACCTTGTTTCTGCGGGAGAGTTCTTTTAACTCGATGAGGGTCTCTCTCTCGGAAATCCCCTCGCCGATTTTCAGAGGTTTTTGCGTCCGAATAGCGGAGGGAACAACACTGTTAATCAGATCATCAAGAGAAGAATACCCCAGATAACGAACCATCCGGTCAATTTCAGCATCATCGGGGCCAATGTGTCGTCCGATAAATTCGTTTATCTGGTTGGATATTTTTTGCGGCAATGAAAAGATTTGAGCCTGAACCGGCATAAAATTTCAGGATTCTTCTTTCAGGTAAGTTTCATAAGCTTTGGCGTTCATCAATTCTTCCGTCTCTTGAGGCTTTGAGAGTTCAATCTTGATCAACCATCCTTCCCCATAGCAATCTTCGTTCACAATACCGGGGCTGTCGGTCAACGGATCATTCACCTCAATCACCTTTCCGGAGAGGGGGGCAAAGACGTCACTCACCGACTTGACCGATTCCAGGACACCAAAGGCATCGTTTTTGACTACAGTGGTCCCCTCAGCAGGGAATTCAATCATCACAATATCCCCCAACTGCTCCTGGGCGTAATCGGTAATCCCGATCGTTGCGATATTCCCCTCAAGCTTCACCCACTCATGCTCTTTGGTGTATTTGACATCATCTGGAATTGCCATGGTCATCCCCCGCGTTTGTAGAATGGTAAAATTATGCTCCTGCCCCTTCTCTTTGCCCCTCTTATTTCTATTTCAAATTCGTTCTCTAATGCGTTTTCTGATTTGACCAACGCCAACGCAATCCCTTTGTTCAAAGTCGGCGAAAAAGTGCCGCTGGTTACCTCTCCCGCTTCTTGGTCCCCAAACCAAATTTTATATCCTTGTCTTGGAACACCTGCGTCAACCATTTCCAGACCAATCAAAGTTCTGTGAGGACCACCGGCCTTTATTTTTTTCAGTATCTTTTTGCCAATAAAATCTGATTTGTCAAGCTTGACTATCCAGTTCAACCGCGCTTCAAAGGGATTGATCGTTTCACTGATTTCATGCCCGTACAACGAATAAGCGGACTCCAATCTTAAAGTATCCCTGGCGCTCAGGCCAACAGGCATGATCCCGTCACCCGCTCCCTGTTCAAGAAGACTGTTCCAAAAAAAGGGGGCCTCCCCCCATTTTCCATACAATTCAAATCCATCCTCCCCTGTATAGCCGGTCCGGGAAATAATAATTTCTTTTCCCTGAAAAAAAGTTTCAACAAAAGTGTAATATTTTAACAAACCGAGATCAGTTTCAACCAGAGGCTCAAGAATTTTTTGAGATAGAGGCCCCTGAAGGGCCAGCTGGCAAAATTCAGCGCTTCTGTTTCGTATGGAAACACCCAAAGTGTTATTTTTTTTGAACCATTCAAAATCCTTTTCCGTGTTGGACGCATTGACCACCACCAGATATTTTTCAGGCGAAAATTGATAGCTGATAACGTCATCCACTACCCCCCCATTTTCGTAACAGCAGGCAGAATACTGACACCCTCCATTTTCAATCCGATAAATATCATTTGTGGTCAGATAATTGATAAAATCGTGGGCCTTCGGTCCTTCGACAAAAATCTCCCCCATGTGGGAGATATCAAACAAGCCGGCCCGCTCCCGAACGGCGTGGTGTTCTTCCATCACCCCCTTGTATTGAACCGGCATCTCCCACCCGCCAAATTCAACCATTCGGCCACCCAATTTTTTATGAATGTCATAGAGAGGGGTTCGTTTCATGATTTGTTTGTAGGGGCGCACCTCGTGTTCGCCCATTTCGCGGGCGATCATAAAGATCGCCCCTACATGTTATTTTTCGCCGCTTGCAAGGTGTTGACTAACAACATCGCGATTGTCATCGGCCCCACCCCGCCGGGAACAGGGGTAATCCAACCAGCCTGTTTAACAGCTTCTTCAAAATCAACATCGCCAACCAACTTGCCGTCAGGCAACCGGTTGATTCCCACATCCATCACCAACGCCCCTTTTTTAATCCAGCTCCCTTTCACAAAGTGAGGTTTACCGATCGCCGCAATCACAACATCCGCCTGTTTGACAACCGACTCCAGATCTTTGGTCCGCGAATGACACACCGTCACGGTAGCATTTTTTTCCAACAGCATGAGAGCGATCGGTTTTCCGACAATATTGCTTCGTCCCATCACCACTGCATTTTTCCCTGACAAATCATAAGAAACCGACTCAATCAACTTCAGGATGCCCAGGGGAGTACAGGGACGCAAACCGGGCTTGCTCAAAACCAACCGCCCCATGTTGACTGGATGGAAGCCATCGACATCTTTTTCGGGAGAAATGGCTTCCAAAATCGTATCCGACTGAATGCCGGAAGGGAGGGGAAGTTGAACCAAAATGCCATGCACCTCCCGATTTTGATTCAATTGAGAAACAAGTTTCAGGAGATCCTGTTGGGAAGTGGTCGATGGAAGAAAATGATGGAACGATTTCATCCCCGTTTCCATGCAAGCTCTGTTTTTGTTTTTGACATAAACCTGGGAGGCGGGGTTGTCTCCTACAAGAATCGTCGCCAAACCGGGAACAAAACCATTTTTTTTCTTGAAAACTTCAACCTCCCCCTTGATTTGTTCCCTGATTTTTTCTGCCAGTCCTTTGCCGTCAAGAATGTGAGTCATGATCGCGAGCATTTTTCATGGGAGATCGGCGTGAAGTCAAATAAAAAACAACATAAACAACCTAAAATTTAGGTTATAATTTCATGATTAAATTCCGCTGGACACAGTACGGACCGAAGATATTGTTTTTTCCTCCGCGAAGTGCGCGCAAACGCAGAGAGCGGGATGGTCTTCCCCTAGAACCAGGGGAGGGACTGGACGGATTTTTTTCAGAACCGACCCGTTCATCAAGGGATATAACTTTTCCCCCTCCTCCTGATCCCCTTCCTCCTGATCCCCCTCCATTTCCCCCTTTTCCACTATCACCATTTTGAACAACAATCTCCTCCAATCCGGGAACCAGGGAATGCAGGGTCCCTTTGGCCAATAAATCACGAATCTGGTCCTTGACCGCTGCTGTTTGATCATGACCACCGGCCGGAAAAATAGCGATGTGAGAAACGAGGGGTTCCCGGTTGCTTTTTCCTGTCATGTCCAGCGATGGAATCAAAGAATGGGGTTGGTCCAAAAAAATCCAGCCGTTGGAGCGGAATTTTTCAGGAGAGAGAATCCAGGCATCCAATAAAACAAGCGACCCAGTTTCGGGAACGGTTTGTAGAGCCCTCGCCACCCCAATAAAAAGATGGCTTAAGAAATATTTGAGAGCCAAAGCTCCCACCGAATTTTTTTCTTCTAAATCGGAACGGGAAAGCAAAATTTTCAAAACCTCTTTATGATTGGCTCGAAGCTCCGTTCTCTCGCGGGGACTCCCCACCAATTGATGGTTCCCGATAAAACGGGTGAGCAACGCCTTCTCATCGGCGGTCAATTCATCTCCCAAACCATCAATCAGGAGAGACCAGGGAGAGTCCTCTGAAAAGGGAAGAAAACGAACTACGTTACGACCAAGAGCAACTCCTTCTGAAACAGCCGGTTCCCCGGTAAGGCGTTTTAACTCCGCGGCCAGTAATTCGAGACTCTCCCCTTCATTCACTCTTTTTTTAAGCGCATCAATGGGTCCAGGATCTTCCCCCCTCTCAATTATTGATGCGCGTATTGATGCGCGGGCTTGCTCGATCAGATCTAAAAGTTTTTTGATTTCCATTACTTATAAATACATAAAATTTCGTTAGTATTCTTTTCCCTCTTTATCGGCGGATCTTCAGAAAAGTTGCTTAAAAATTTTTGAATAAAAAAAACTACAGGGGCCAGGGAAATAGGGAGGCATTTGAATGGGGAGGAACGGGAAAAGTGGTCCCAAAGAGGCCGGGACTGCTTCCTCCCACAACAGGAGTATTGCCAATTCTGGGGTTTGATCCGTAAACATGCGTCACCCCGTACAGACCACTTCGGGGGTCTTCTTTCATGACAAGGATATATTCAAAAGTGCCATCGGCAATCAAGGCACGCGCCAGACCGGGATCGATTTCGGAAGTAATGCACCCCGGTTTTGAGACCAGCCCAAGGCGGGTGGCTTCCCTGATTTTTGCCCTTTGTCTCTGTTGTTTCGGATCGTCCCTTTTCACTGTCCTTTTGATTTCGACATAACTCAAAGGGGGGCTCTCCGAAAGGATCACATCCATGTCGAGTCCACTGGTCAGGTTTTTTCCTGTAGTCGAATCCCTGTAGGTCACTCCAACGAAGTTTGGATTTTCCGGATCTCTTGTTGGATGTTCGACGCCCGGCGGCAACTGATCTGGTCTTAAATAGCCGCTTGAAGGAACTGATCCCAAACGACCATGATTAACAACCAGATTGAACCCCTGGAGTTCAAACAGGTAGCCATCCAACACCCCCACCTTTCCCGTTTCAGTTGATTGGGCGGCATTTTCAAAAACATTTTTCAAAAAATCTGGAGCGGTATGATTATTATTCCTTAACGCCGTGGCAGATTCCCTCATGAAAGAAATCAAAAATTTGCCGTCACAATTCGGGTTGGACAAAAGTTTGCCGAAGAGTTGGCGGCTGACTCCGTTTCTGACAATCAACAAATCCATCGCCTGCTGGTGATGAGTGGGGCTTCTTCGACTGACTCCTGTTTGCAAGCCCTGTAAATAACTTCTCGTCCCCTCGGAAATGCCTGGAAGAGAAATTGCTTTGCTGACGAAAGCCTCAAGCCCTCTGGCGATGAAAGAGGGATCATGAAGAGTAGTGTTCAAAGCACTTCTTTTGAGGCCATCGCTTATTCTCCAATTGATGATATGATGTTGATTGGTTCTTAAAAAATCATCCGCAAGTGTTTGATCCCCAAACAGAGAAACAGCCTCTGCCGTATCCATCAAAAGTTTGGCCTGCTCCCTGTAGAGTCGGGGCGAAAATTGACTTGTTACGGGATCTCTGGCTTCCCTGACAAGAAGAGGATGCAGGCTTTTAGCCATTTCCCCAAGCCTTTCGACTCCAATGGCCCAACCGGCGATATCGCGGTCTAAAGGATTTTGCATAACCGTTTTGACTTCTCCCCCTGTTAAACCAAGTCCCATGAAAACCCGGCAACCCCTCACAAATGATTCCGCAGGGCCGTATTCCCCCTTCATCACCTGATTGACTTCTGATTTGGAAAGACCCACTTCTTCAAAAAGAAACTGGCACGAGTCTACAAAGACTCTCATTTCCTTCCGGTAGGTCTTGACCTCTCTGGATTTTGTCCCAGTGAACAAATCAACTTCAAATTTTCGCAAAGCCTCTTCCAGCTCCGGATGTTGTTCAATCACGTAGTCGAACCAGAGGTTATACCATGATTCCAGAATGCGGGCCCTGTCTGCCGGGTTGGTCACCCTCCCTTTCAAAGCTTCGACAGCCCGAGGATCGGCCAATCCTGATAATCCATCCTCATAATAGGCAACTTGCTCCTCCGGACTCTGGGCGGTCCGGTCCATCGCCCACTGCTCCAGTGTTGCTTGTGAAAGACCGTTCGCCTCCTGATCTATCCTTGATGCTTTCTGGTCCAACTGCTGGGGGGTTGATCGGGGCAAATTTTCAGAAATCTCGAAACTGTAGTGGGTATTTGTTCCGTCAAAAACAACGACAATCTGGACAAACGTCCGCTCGCCATCCCTGTAGCCAAAGACGGTATGCACCTGGGGAATTCCCTGATTGAGTCTGGCTCTGGCTGAAAGGATTTTGAGATCCTCCCTTGAAGGGAGAGGATCTTCTCCATGGATATGCGCGATGAATTCAGAGGGTCTGACGGTTCCATCCCCCAACTCATCCCCTGCTTCCAACAGAACACTCTCCGCACTGTCAGCTTCTCCACTGGAGACAACCCCTCTTCTCTCGCTTAACCGATGGAGCCCATGTTCCAGCCGCTTCTCTTCCGGCAGGCTTTCATGCGCGCTGAAGAGCGCATCAATATCTTCGCGAGGAATACCCAGGTCGTTCCAGGAAACGGTTGTGAAGCGTTCGCGATCTGTACTGTCAGTCGGACGTTCGCCAATGCCTGATGAAGTTGTTCTCCGTTCCTCCGACCGTACAGGGGCCACTGCCCCTGCTTTCAGCCGATCCAGTCCTGTTCGGAGTCCTTCAATATGCTGTAGGGCGCGTATCAATTCGGCAGGGGTTAGACTCCCTCTCTTGGCCGCTTCCCGCAGAAGGATTTCGGTTGATTCCAGCTTGATCTCCAAAGTTTTGATTTCTGCCAGATGCCCCGTCACCATCTGTCCTGCGGCAACCGCCATTTTCAACTGCATTAACGTCATCGCCGTCTGTGTCAACTCTTGGCGAAGGGTTGTTTCCTGCTGAGGGATAAGACCGATGATTTCTTCCAGCTGGCCCAATCCCCAAAATCCCGAAAATTCGGTCGCCAACTGTCCCGCCTGATCAACTCCTCCCAGCAGAGGGGCCAGCACCTTGTTGGTTTGAGCGGCTTTTGCCAGATAGGCTCCACCGGTTGCCCTCCAGGCCCTTCCCAACACTTTCAATCCCCCCAACATGAGAAACGACGAAGCCAACCCATGCTCGGTAAAATAATCTCCTCCACCAATCAGGGTGGCATGCAGAGCATCATTCGCCCCCCAAAAAAGAGTTGCTTCCACGCCAAAACCGACAGCTCGTCCCGCCCATCCAGCCCTTCCTAAACTAATCCCGCCGGCCGCCAGACGGACCGTCGCCGCTCCTTCAGCATAAGCCCCCACAGGTCCTGCCACCATCATGGCGAGCACCATGGGAACTGTGGTCTTGCCCCCTTCACGCAAGAGACCCGCAAATTCGGCATCACTCAATCCGGTCGTGGCCGACTCCCCGGTGACATTCGCATAGAGTGTTTGGGCCCTCGCTTTGACTGCCGGATTTTTTGACTCGATTAAAGCTTGCAGATTCCGTTCAATGGTGTTGGCGGGATAACCAGCCAGCGAGGCATAATGGCTTCTCAAACCCTCCGTATATCTTAAAAGCCATTCCTCTCTTTCTTTTTGACCCTTGATTTTCGAAAAGCCGATCAGGCTTTCCACATCTACATGAGCAGAGGAAAGAATCTGTTTAAAGCCACGGCCATCAAAGGGGGGATTTCCGTCCAAAGCGGTTCGGAGAGTTGTGTATTCATGAAAATGGGCAAAAGCTTCCTCGACGTTGGATACCTTTCCATCCAGCAGAGCCTGAACCATTTCGTTGATCCCCCGATTCACCTTACTGATCAGACGGCTGTTTAAATCCCGTTTGGTATCGGTCCAGGCATCTGGCTCCAACCAACTGTCATGGATTTGCGATTCATCAAAAGCCAACTGCTCCAGAGCACGCATTCTCATCTGTTCCAGCGCCGCGATGGAAGGGAGAACTTTTTCCAGATGGGCTTCTCTCTGGATCAGAGGCTGAATTTGGGTTTTAAGTTCCTGGGCAACAGAATAAAGGGACGATGAAGAAGAAACAGAGCCGAGCAAGCGATCAGACTCCTTCAGGTTCCCCCATAAAAATTCGGCACGAGCCAGGGCAAAATTAGAACTGTTCTGATCCCCCAGTTCTTCATAAACAGCGGAGAGATTTCCCAAAAGATCGGCCGCTTCATCCTGCCTTCCCTGAAAAAGGAGGTATTGAGCCTGTTCTTCTCCCAGACCGATCAACGCCTTTCGATCGATTCCTTTTTCTTCAAACTGAATTTCCCTTAACAGACTGTCGGTTGTGGATAAATAATCGACTGATACAGAACTGAATTCAGGAACTTGAACATCCGGCTCCTTTGCTGTGGCCCTGACAGGAGAAGGAGAAGGGGAGGAGGCAAATCGGCGTGAAATACTGTCAAAAATATTCTGCCAGTATTCCTCCGTTCCCACACCATAGTTGACGAGGTTATAAGCTTCTTCGGAAGCGAGGCCGGTCTCCCACTCCTCCGTAGAAAGAGAAACGTCGGCGTTGCCATAGTTGACATCCACCTGGTCTAAAAACTCCGCCAATGCCTCTTCGGTCTTCGGTTCCTCTTCAAAGTAAGAGGACAATCCCTGTAAAATTGAATCAATTTTGTAGGTTGGCATACACAAACACCAACCCACCCCAATTAAGCTTATTTTAAAGCAAATTCGGTGCCAAAGATAGAAAAGGGATGATGAATATTAAAATCTTTTAATTTCAAATACTTAAAGCTACACTGAACGTTTGAAGACATGCAAAATGATTTGGGAAAACAAAATATTAGGGGGGAATAGACCCCCATTTAAAAATTTTTTATCTTCCTTTTGACTAACGAAACATATATGTTACATTCATTCTAGTTTTTTTGGGGAGTCTCACGATGACATTGGTAGCCAGAAAAATTAATCCGGGATCTGAGAGGCGAATTGAAGAAGTGACCCTTTCGCTCGACGGAAAACGGCTGGTGTTTGTCTTTGAAAATGGGGAGGGTTATTCGATTTTAAGAAATAATCTTCCGGAAGATGACGGATCTCCCATCACTTCGATTCAGATCTTCGATCATCAGGGAGCGGTAGCCATCATACAGGCCAGTGGAACAAATTATGACCTCCCCTGGGATTCCATCAAGCATTATGCCCAGGGGGGAGGGCAAAAAAAATATTCCGTGGGGATTTGCCTCAAACAATTTAGAAATCAAAGGGGTTTGAGTCAGAAAAAACTGGCCCAGCTATCCTCCATGAGCCGGATGCAACTCTCCCGACTTGAGAAAAATAAGTCCAATCCCACCCTGGAAACCCTTCTGAAACTTTCCACTGTCCTGGAAGTTCCCCTAAAAAAGTTTGTGGAATAATTCTACGAATTAATCGCTGCAGAGGGTTTAAGAAAAAGAAATTTGAGAATCAATGCCAGGATGATATCCGTCACCACGTCGGCTACATAGGGCTGTTTGAACGTCAGTGTGGAGAGCGAAATGGCGATCGCCAGGATGAAAAACAACGGGCAAACAACAGCATGGCCAAAATACGGTGAGATGATTTCATTCTTTTTCTCCAAAAACTTCAGCCGAAAAAATTTCAATCCGAAGCCCCCCCTTTTCCCAGGCATCCGGCGGAAGCCCCGCCTTGACGCAGGTCTGCGAAAGAAAGGTCTGACTGTCCCAATGATGATCATAAGCCACCTGGGGCAGAAGAACGCCGCGGTTCAATCCTTTGGAAACAGACAAACCATGCTGACCCACATGAATCTTCGACAAATCATCCAGAACGGTTCGCGGGCTTAAAACTGAAATCTCAATATGAAGGAAATTTAATTCATCCGGCTCGACCGGGTTGAAACGGGGATCCTCAAAAGCCGCGGCGATCGTCATCTGCTGAATGGTTTGATAAAGAGGGGCCGGCGACTCCATCCGGCCAATACATCCCCTCAAATCCCCCTGCTTGTGAAGGGTCACAAAAGCCCCGCGGGGTTGGCCTAATTCTCCCGAAACGCAAAAAAAAGGGAGAATCGTTTTGCCGTGAAAATGGGCTTCCAACGTCCTGCGAGAAAGGGTTAAAAGAGTTGTTTTTTCCTTTTCAGAAAGCACCCATTAATCATATCATAGATCTTGATGACAAGGAACAGGCCTAAAAAATCAGGGTTGGCCGGCAAGACCCTTGTGGTGGGGGTCACAGCCGGGATTGCCGTTTACAAAACCTGCGAAATCGTCCGTCTTCTGGTGATGGAAGGAGCTCAAGTGCATGTAGTGATGACGGAAGGGGCCACCCGGTTTGTCACTCCGTTGACCTTTCAGGCTCTCTCGCAAAATCCGGTCCGCACCGATATTTTTAATCTGACTGAAGAGTCCCAGATGGGGCATATTCAACTGGCCGATCAGGCTGATCTGATTCTGGTGGCTCCGGCTACTGCTGATTTCTTGGCCAAAGTAGCGCATGGCCTGGCGAGCGACCTCCTTTCAACAATGATTTCTGCCACCAAAGCGCCGGTTATTTTCGCTCCGGCCATGAACGTGAACATGTTTGAAAACCCGATCACGCAGGAAAATATTCTTAAACTTAAAAAACTGGGCTATCAGATGATCGGCCCAGCCAATGGGTCGCTCGCCTGTGGATGGGAAGGATTGGGGAGGATGGAGGAACCGCAGACGCTGGTTGATGGAGTGAAAAAAAAGCTGTGCGCCGCTTAAACCTCCTCATCACCGCCGGCCCCACACAGGAACCGATTGATCCGGTCCGTTATTTGTCCAACCGTTCTTCCGGAAAAATGGGTTATGCATTAGCTCAAGCCGCTCAAAAAAAGGGGCACCAGGTTATTTTGATTTCTGGCCCAACGAATCTTAAACCACCCGTTAAGGTTCGTTTGATCCCCGTCACAACAGCCCTTCAGATGCACCAGGAAGTTTTGAAAAATTTTAAACAAGCCGATGTGATCATTAAAACAGCAGCTGTCGCAGACTGGAGGCCGGCCCGATTTTCAAGGCATAAAATTAAAAAAGACCGCAAGAATTTAAATCTCAAATTGATCCCTAATCCTGATATGTTAAAAACATTAGGAAAGATCAAAAGAAAAAATCAGTTGCTTGTTGGATTTGCGGCTGAAACCCATAACCCCCTTCTTCATGCCCGACAAAAACTAATCCAAAAAAAATGTGATTGGATCATTCTGAATAATGTGTCGCGAAAGGGAATCGGTTTTGAGTCGGACTATAATCAGGTGACTCTTCTCTCCCATAACGGACAGACAATCTCCCTCCCCCGCATGACCAAAAAAAAGCTCGCCTCTAAAATTCTGGAGGTCATTCTCTCTTCATAAAAAACTAGCCTTGAAGGTTTCCTTTCGTTTATAAAGGACCCCATGCCGATTTTCTGCAACTACTGTCACCTTCCCCTCCTGATCGAAGGAACAAAAGACCCTTACTGTAGTTACGGTTGCGCACTTGCTTCCAATCCAAAGCATTCCGTTGCAAAACCAGGACTTTTTCTGGCCGGATTGCTCCTGGCTTTTGTTGGTGTTATCACCGCGATTTTTTACGGTAGAGTCGATCTTTCTTTTGATCTGATCTGGATTCAACTGGCAGCAACAACCTTGAGCGGCCTCATTCTGGTTCCCCCTCTTTTCAACAAAACTCTCCAATCAGTCCTTCATCAAAATCTGGCTCCTGAATTCTTGAACCTGCTGGCCATTGGAGTGACCTATGGAATTTCGGTCTATGCTTATTTTTATGATGCTCCTTTTAATTTTTTTGGAATCACTTCCCTGGCCCTGCTTATTTTTCCGCTGGTTTATTACTGGGAGGCCCGTTTGCGGCGCGGTTCTCTGTCCGATCTCCACCAGGTGCTCAATTTACGGGTCGCCGAGGCGAGGCAAATCAGGGGGAAAAACAAAACCATGGTTTCCACAAAAGATTTGAAAATCGGAGACATGATCCAGGTCAACCCGGGAGAACCGATTGCCTGCGATGGAATGATTGTTTCCGGCACAACCCGTGTTGATGAATCCCGACTGACCCGCCAGCCAACACCGTTGTTCAAGACCAAAGGGGATTTTGTGCTCGCCGGATCAATCAATCAGGACGGGGTCATTACCATCAAAATAACCACCCCCTTGTCAGATCATTTTCTGGAACGGGTCATTTCCCATATGGATAGAGCTCGCGGTAACGCCCTGGATCTTCAAAAAAAAATCAGGCGCCTGCTCGTCATTATGATTCCAGCCACTTTTTTGTGGGCCGTGGTCGCTTTTCTTTACTGGAAAGATTCCGGCATCACGATCGCCATCACCACCAGTATCGCGGTTTTAATGGCCCCCATTTTTTCTTCCCTTTTTCGGGTGGTACCGATGGGGGTCAACTTTGGAATGGGACGGGCGCTTGATATGGGGATCCTCCTCTCGTCCGGAGAATCCCTATTCCGGTTGAGTAGACTCAACACTCTTGTCTTTGACAAAACAGGGGTGGCCAGCCTTGGCGATTTTCAGTTTTCCCAATTTTTTTCCGAAAATGGGGTGAATCAGGGAACTCTGCTCTCCGCCTTCTTCTCCCTGGCGGCCTACTCCGAGCATCCTTTATGCCGGGCGATGCAAAGCCATCCCTGGTATGTGGAAATTGCCAAACACCCTGTCAAAGAATTCAAGACCCATCCGGGATTGGGTATTGGCGGGATCATATCGGTTCGGGGAGAACCTGAAACGTTTGTCGCTGTCGGCAATGTCCGCTTTTTAAGAAGATTTCAAATGCAAATGTCTCCGGCCATGCGGGAAAAAGTAGAAAACCTCGAAGCCATGGGAGATACGGTTATTCTCTGCGGCTGGAATAGGGAGGTTTACGGCCTGATGAGTTTTTCCGACACTCTCCGACCTGACATGAAACCTTTGTTGACCCAGCTTCAAAAACTTAAAGTGACCCCGATTGTCATGACAGGGGATCATGATGAAATGATCGGTCATTTAAGCCACACTCAGGGAATTGAAAAAGTTTATACGCGTTGTCTGCCGGATGAGAAAATCAAAAGAATCAAAAAACTGAAAGAAGAAGGGGCCAGAGTTGGTTATGTTGGCGCCCGGTATGATGACATGGCAATTTTGGGAGAAGCCGACTCAGCCATTATTTTTAACGCAGGAACAACCCACCTGGTTGAATCAGCCGAAAGCCTGATTTTTGGAGAACAACTGGCATCGATTGCGAATCTTTTAAGAATTGCCCGAAAATCACAACGGGTGGTGGCCCTTAATCTGACTTTGGGTTTAGTCGCCAGTTTCTCAGGCATGACGCTTGCGGCCATCAGCATTTGGAGTCCTGTTGCCTCACTCCTCACCATGGCTACCGTCAGCCTCGTTCTCAATTTGACCCCGATGAGAGTGCGGAGGGCCAAGTTGGAGTAGAAAAGCTAAACAAACCAAACTTTCGGCAAAACCAGATATTCAGGCCCAGCCAAATCAGTCCCATCAAATAACCAGCGAGCACATCGGTCAACCAATGGGCTCCCAACGCAATTCTGGAAGAACCGATCAAGCCAACAAGAATAATCACCCCATAAAAAGCGAGGCGGTTTTTTCCCCATTTCCATGACATTCTTCTTAAAATCCAGAAAACCATTCCATAGGCAAACAGGCTTCCAAAAGCATGGCCACTGGGAAAGGCATAGGTATCCCACGACAAGCCGGGATAGAGGCTTAAAGGGCGGGGGCGTTCAAAAAAATTCTTGGCCAGAGAATTCAACTCGATGCTGAGCCAAAGAGCCGACAGAGCCCAGATCCCCTCTTTCCACCTTTTTTTGGCGAATAAAAAAAGGGCGCCCAATCCGACCAGGGGATAAAGAAAAGAGCCATCTCCCAAAAAACTTAAAAACCGGTTTGAGTTCAGCCACCAGGAAAAATCCATTTCCCGCACTTGCGCATAGACCCATTGGTCAACAAAGAAAATTTCACTCATGACAAACGCCAAAAATAAATCACACCAACAAGGAGCGTAAAGGCAAAACGATAATAGACAAAAATACGGTAGCTGAATTTCTGGACATACAAAAGAAGATATTTGATACTTAAAAAACCAACAACGGCCGATACAATAATTCCGATCAGAGCAGTTACATCAGGTTGCCCCTGAATAAAATCGTCAGCTTTCATGACGCAGGCCCCTAAAGTAATAGGGGTAGCCATCAAAAAAGAAAACCGGGCTGATTGAGCCCGATCCAATCCGCAAAAAAGAGCCGCCGTAATGGTGACACCGGAACGGGAAACCCCCGGCACCAAAGCGAGCATTTGAGCAAATCCCATGATGAGGCTTTCTTTAAGATTGATTTGGTCCGAATGTTTGTTTTTTTGAGGGAGGGTGTCCGCATAAAACAGAACAATTCCCAAAAGACTCATGGTCCCGGCAATGAGAAGAGGATGACGGAAAGCGGTCTCAGCCAGATCATCCAAAAAAAATCCAGCCACGGCGCCCGGAAGTGTTGAAAGGATAAGAAAAAAAAGAAGCCGATGATTTGAGGTAAAAATTTGCAGCCAATCGCGCCAAAAATAAGTCCCAATGGCAAAGAGAGTGCCGAAATGAAGCGCGACATCAAAGCTCAAACCGGGATCAGAAAATTTCAACAACCAGGGAAAAATCACCAAATGAGCCGAACTGGAAATGGGGAGAAATTCCCCCAACCCCTGCACGATACCGAGAAGAACGCTGTCCAGGAGAGACATCAGGCAACCTGCGGCGGTTCCGCTTCCTTCATCGACAACTTGATCTTGCCGCTGTCATCAATGCCAATGCATTTGACTTTCACGCGGTCTCCTTCATTCACCACATCGCGGACCTGGCGAACCCGATAATGGGCCAGCTGGGAAATATGAACCAGACCATCCGTTTTGGGCAGAATCTCCACAAAAGCCCCGAAATCCATGATCTTCTTCACGATGCCGTCGTAGATCTTTCCCACCTCTGGTTCGGCCACCAAATCCTTGACCATCTTAACTGCCATCTGGATCGCTTGATCGTCAGATGAGAAAATGCGTACCAGGCCGGTGTCATCGATATCGATCTTGACTCCTGTCGCCTCAATGATGCCGCGGATATTCTTTCCGCCACTGCCGATCACATCCTTGATTTTTTCCTTCTTGATGGTCAGCGAAATAATTTTGGGGGCATGCTTGGAGAGAGAGGTTCGGGGGGCCGAAATCGCCTCATTCATCTTCCCCAAAATATGAAGCCTTCCTTCAAGAGCCTGCGATAAAGCTTGGGAGAGAATCTGTTCGGTCACTCCTTCGATCTTGATATCCATCTGAAGGGCGGTCACCCCTTTGGCTGTTCCGCAAACCTTGAAATCCATATCCCCAAGGTGATCTTCGTCTCCCAGAATGTCCGAGAGAATTGCTACGTCATTTCCCTCCTTGATCAATCCCATGGCAATACCAGCCACCGGCGCCTTGATTGGAACCCCAGCATCCATCAGAGAAAGAGAGCCACCACAAACGGTTGCCATGGAAGAAGATCCGTTCGATTCCAGAATTTCAGAAACCACTCGCACCGTATAGGGAAATTCCTCCTGCGAAGGAAGCATCCGAACCAGCGCTCTTTCGGCCAGCGCCCCATGACCAATTTCCCTCCGTCCCGGCGAGCGAAGCGGCTTGACCTCCCCCACGCTAAACGGTGGAAAATTATAGTGGAGCATGAAGGTTTTGGTATCTTCTCCCTTGATGGAATCGATAATTTGCTGGTCATCAGCGCTCCCGAGAGTGGCCACCACCAGGGCTTGGGTTTCCCCCCGGGTAAAAAGCCCGGAACCATGCGTCCGGGGAAGGATCCCCACCTCACAGGAAATAGGGCGGATGGCCGAAAGTTCTCTCCCGTCAATCCGGACCTTGTCTTTTAAAATCATGGTACGCATGATTTTGCTCTTGAGATCCTCAAACAAAGAAGAGAGCTCCAGTTTTTTGGAATCTTCAATCTCTTCCCCTTCCGGAGCAAGCTTTGATTTGAGCGATTCTTTGATTTCGGCAAGTTTGGAATAACGTTCCAGCTTGACCGGAATTTTCATCGCCTGTACCACCTCTTTCTCCGCCTGACTCACCAATTTTAAAACAGCGTCATCCTTGGGAGGAAGAACCACTTCCCGTTTGGGCTTGCCCACCTTCGCCTGCAAATCTTTCTGGGCTAAAATAACCGGTATCAGCGATTGATGGGCAAAAAGAATCGCTTCAATCAGATCTTTTTCCGATACTTCATTTCCTCCCCCTTCCACCATCACCACCGCATCTTCGGTGGCGGCCACAATCAGGTCGATGTCGCTTTTTTCCATGTCGGGAGCGGCGGCATTGATGATGAGTTTGCCGTCAATTCGTCCCACGCGACAGCCAGCCATCGGTTTGGTGTAGGGAACATCCGAAATAATCAGGGCTGACGACGCTCCAATCATGGCGAGCGTGTCCGGATCGTTGATCTGATCGACGGAGAGAACGGTGGCAATCACCTGTGTTTCGCAACTCCATCCTTCGGGAAAAAGGGGACGAATGGGGCGGTCGATAAAACGGGAAATCAGGGTGGCAAACTCCGAAGGGCGCCCTTCTCTTTTGAAAAATCCCCCCGGAATTTTTCCCGCCGCGAACGTTTTTTCGATAAAATCGACGGTCAACGGAAGAAAGTCGATATTTTCTTTCGGCTGCTGAGCGGCCGTCACCGTAACCAGGACGATGGTTTCACCGCACTGAACTGTTACCGATCCGCCAGCCTGCTTGGCCAGCTTGCCTGTTTCAATAACTATTTCTTTTCCCCCGAGCGGGGCGCTTACTTGAAGTGACATCGTGTTATTGAAAATACCCGAACACTCGATGAAGTTGAGAAGTGGAAGTTAAATGAAGAAGGGTTCCTGATAATCTAGGCCATTCTCCATTTGTAAAAAAATGGAGAACCGATTAAATTATCAGCAAACTCTCTTGCTTCTTCTTTATTTTCTGATCCCCAACTGTTCAATGAGCTTTAAGTATTTTTCCCTGTTTTGACTTTTTAAATAGTTCAACAAACGTCGTCGGTTTCCCACCAGTTTTAATAGCCCTCTCCGGCTGGAATGGTCCTTTTTATGGAACTCAAAATGCCGGGACAAATCGTTGATCCGCTCCGAAATCAGGGCTACCTGCACCTCTGCGGAGCCGGTATCCTGTTCGTGGATTCGGTATTTTTCAATCACTTCCTGTTTGCGTGGGCCGTACAATGATGGCATAGTGTACCTTCCCGCTCGCCTTTGGCTTCGCGATGAAGGGAGCCTGCAATCTCAGAACTGGCCAAGCCAGATTCTTCGTCCTTGGGCGTTCATTACTTATACAATACAGACAGCTATGTCAAAGCGAATTTAAAGAGTGTCGTAATGCCTCAGTTTCACCTTGCCAAGAGAATT
Source organism: Nitrospira sp. (assembly GCA_005240075.1). Classification (GTDB taxonomy): domain Bacteria; phylum UBA10199; class UBA10199; order UBA10199; family SBBF01; genus SBBF01. Next base: position 65 of record SBBF01000095.1, on the reverse strand, counting down.
AGCCCCCGAAGGGATAATGCCTCAGTTTTTCCTTCCAAGACCGTAAACACCAGTTGCCAAAACAT
>SBBF01000090.1 GCA_005240075.1 Nitrospira sp. | reverse complement strand
GCGGTCAGTGTGTCATGTAGTGTAAACCTTTGAACCTGCCGTACGAAAAATCAAATACTTAGCCCATCATTTACCCTCGAAGTGAGAAAGTCGGGCTAACATCCGATTCGTATTTAAAGAGTCTCTTGATTCCTTGAGTGTGTAAGAAATCGCTTCTTTTGAGGCATCACGCATGTGACGCAAACGGATTGAGTCATCTTTGTGCATACTGAACCTTTGCCTGGCGAAGGACCTCATTTCTGAAATAGCGGCTCAATTCTGCCGGGGTCCTCAAATCAACTTTGTGATTGAGAAGTTCGGAGAGTTCCAACTCAATTTTGGCTAATCCAAAAAAACCTATGCGTGTTTCTTCTTCAAATTCAACAAGCACATCAATATCGCTCTGAGGCCCAAAATCTTCTCGAAGGACAGATCCAAAAAAAGCCAGTTTTTTTATCCGATAGTTTCGGCAGAATTCACTCAGTTTTTTTTGATCCATGGTGGGTTTAAGTTGCATGATAAGCCCCTGTAATTACTTTATTTTAATCGGAATATAAAAACAAAGCAACTTTTTTGAATTTCAGCCGATAAAGAGCCATGCCCCGGTTTTGGATTGTCTCGCCCAAGCTCAAATGTTGGAGCTGATTGTGTCCACTCTCGAAAAATATGATCTGCGAGTGATGGCCAGGGAGGAGGTTTCCCAAACCGATCCTTTTACAGCTCTTCTTCAACACAAAATTTTTATCCCCAAACTTTTGCGCCAGGCTGTTGCTATTTTGAAGTTGGAACGATTAAAACGTGAGGGGGGAGAAAGCGATCAGGTAATTTCATCATCAACCGAGAAGTCTCCTGACCGCTTCCACCGTCACCTCTCTCTCTATTCGAGCGATGGCCGATCTTAAATCAATCCCCTCAGGACAGGCCTTTACACAATTCCCCACATGACCGCAATCCTCCACCCCCCCCTCTTCCATCATGATCGAAAGCCGTTGGCTCGCCTCCATGCGCCCCATTGGTAAAAGATGAATCAATCGAATCTGCCCAATAACGGCCGCGCCAACAAACGAAGAACGGCTGTTGTATTGAGGGCAAGCCTCCAGACAACTCCCACAAAAAGTACACGATGACAATTCACGGTAACTTTTTTGAATCGACTCGGAAGGGATAACAAGACCGGCATCCGGGTTATTGAAATCAGAACTGATCCAGGAGGATGCCCTGATCAAATCGTTAAAAAAACGGGAACGATCAACCACCAAATCCCGTATCACGGGAAATTTTGTGAGAGGCTCCAGAACAATGGGGGCCGAAAGATGATCGGCAATCGTGGAACAGGCGAGCCTTGGTCTTCCATTAATCAGCATCGTACAGGCACCGCATGCCCCCTGACAACAGCCGTTTTCATAAACAACTGACTGGGTCGCCTCTCCGCGGTCATTAATCGGTTTCTTCTGAATTTGAGTAAGCAATGCCGTCACCGTCATGCCGGGGGTGTAAGAAACTTTAAAATCCTCCCAATAATAGGGGGCCTCGGGACGCTCCTGCCGCTTGATTTTGAGGGTAATGGTTTCCATCGATTAACCCACTCTATTCCACGATTCGTCGACCACTGCCAAAGCGGGCGCCTGTGGCTTTAAATACTTCAGATGAATATCTTCGTATTCGATTTCTGGACCAAGCGGTGTAAAAGCAATTTTTGTTGTTTTTAAAAAATTTCTGTCATCCCGTTTGGGATAATCCTCCCTCTGGTGGGTTCCCCTTGATTCCCGCCGCAACAGGGCTCCCTTCACAACCGCCAGAGCGACATCCAGCATGTAATAAAATCGACGCGCATCAAGCAATTCATGATTCCGCCAGTTGGAATGATCGGATAAATTTAATTTTTTAAGCCGGCTGTCCAATTCCCTGATTTTTTCCTCCCCTTTTTTGAGACTCCCTTCGCTCCGGTTGACCCCTGCATACTGCGTTATACAGTCTCCCAGCTCCGTTTTTAATTCATAGAGATTTTCATTGCCCGATCGATCCAGAAAAGTCTGATTGAAAAAATGCTGGCGTCTTATTTCTTCCAAAAAGAGATCCGGAGAAATTTGAGAAACCTTGTTTTCAAGACTGGAAATATAATGAACAGAAGAATCAACCAGAGAAAAACCACTGTGAAGATTGGATAAGAGTCGATTCCCCGGAAGGCTTTGAGCCCCCTGATAAGCCATGCTCGCTGATCCTACAGCAAAAAGCCCCTCGATATTGGTCATCTGCCGATGATCCACCCAAATCCCCCCCGTTCCCGTAAATTCAAGATTGGCCAAAAAAACCCCCTGTCCATACAAGGCCCCCGCCGCGGAACCATCACAAAAATATCCCCCCTTCGACGGCATGCAGAGTCCTCCATAACTGCCGGAGGCCATGACAACAGCATCAGCCGGGTAAGATTTGATTTCCATGGTTGTCCGGTCCATGGCTGTTATTCCCCGGCAGACCCCCCGCTGATCAATCACAACCGATAAAAATTCCCATCCTTCTCGCCTCTGGATTAAGCCGGCTTTCTCAAATCGCCTCACCTGCTGATTTAAAATTTGACTGATTTGAAAACCGGTCCGTTCCTCGCAAAAAAGGGTCCTGGGATGTGAATGGTCCTTTAACTTTTTGAAAAGTGGAGCCCCCGTTGCCGACCTAGAAAAAAGAAGTCCAATCCGTTCCAGATAAGAAACAAAGCGAGGGGCCTCTTCGCACATATGACGCACAAAATCCTGACGAGCCAGAAATTGGGAAGTCTCAATGCTCTCCTCAAAGTGACGCTCAATCGAATCGCCGTCATTCTTCCAGGGCATGACCGCATTCAATCCCTCCTGATCGAGCAGAGAGGAAGCGCCGGCCAGACCAGCATTGGAAATCAAAGTGATAGAAATCCCCTTTTGGGCGGCTGAGACAGCCGCCGACATTCCGGAAACCCCGCTCCCAACAATCACGATAGTTGATTCAGTCATTTTCTTAAAAACTCCAAAAATAAAATAACCCGTGGGGGCAAAACGAGCGATCGGGACGCCGCGTTAAGAAGAGCGACACTGTTTAAAATCCCCAAAACAAGAAACAAAAGAACGCAAAAGAAAAAAGAGATCCGCTGAGAGAGGGGGCTTGCCGTAATCCCCCACTGAATAAGAAAATGCCAAATCCTCTGCGTCATGAAAAAAATAAGAGCCATCGATCCCGCAATTTTCAAAGTTATTTGCCATGAAGAATCCAACTCTCCCCCTAATCCCAGAAAAAGAAAGACAAGAAAAAAGAGACTTAAAAAACCGGAAAGACGCTCTAACAGATCCCTGACATTCCCCCCCCAAAAATAATTGCCGACATTCCCCTGAAAAGAATAGAGACTGACAAGAAAAGCAACCGCGTAGAAAAAAAGAGGGGCCCAGAAAAAAAGGAGAGAGGCCCCGAAAGGAAGGGGGTGTTCCACACTCAGAACGGAGGCCAGGGAATAATCGTGAACAACATAATAAAGCAGGGGGAAAACAAGAATGAAAGAAGAAAGTCGCTTAATCAAAAAATGCGAAGGGATCAGTAAACGGGTGGAAGTCATAAACCCTGTCTATCATAATTTTATAGAATCGATAAGTTTTTTAACATGGTCGACCGATTCGTTGAAAAGATTTTTTTCCGCATCCGTTAATTTGACCTCAATAATTTTTTCCACCCCTTTGGCGCCAATCACAACCGGAACCCCGATATAATAACCCTTCACCCCATATTCCCCTTCCAAAAGGGCGGCACAGGCCAATACCCTTTTTTTGTCCTTCAAGTAACTCTCCGCCATTTCAATGGCCGACACCGCCGGAGAAAAGAAGGCGCTCCCGGTTTTTAAAAGACCCACCACTTCACCTCCTGCCATTCGGGTCCGTTGGGTGATCGCATCAATTTGCTCTCCCGAGAGAAGATCTGAAATAGGGATGCCATTCACCGTGCAGAGACGAATGAGCGGAACCATATCGTCCCCATGCCCCCCCAAAACAAGAGCGGTGACATCCTGCACGCTCACCCCCAGCGCATCCGCAACAAACGTGCGGAAACGGGAGGAATCCAAAACCCCCGCCATTCCCACCACGCGGTTTTTTGAAAAACCGGTGATTTTTTTCATCGCGTAAACCATCGCATCCAACGGATTGGAAACCACAATCACAAAAGCGTTTGGCGCATGTTCTCTGATCCCGACAGCGACGGTCTTGATGATTTCCAGATTTTTGGCTAGGAGATCATCCCGGCTCATCCCCGGTTTGCGGGCCAATCCTGCCGTTACGATCACCACATCGGCTCCGACTATATCTTTATAATCGTTGGCTCCTTTCAGTGTCACATCCGACCCCAGAAGAGGAGCCGCCTCCCAGATATCAAGGCACTTCCCCTGGGGAACCCCTTCGATAATGTCAAAGAGAATGACATCCCCCAGTTCTTTTTGGGCAATCAACTGGGCCAATACACCGCCGATATTCCCGGCGCCAATCAGTGCAATTTTTTTGCGCATAATTCTTATTCGTAGGGGCGAATCTTGTATTCGCCTATTAAAACGGGCGATCACAAGGATCGCCCCTACATGTTATTAACAATTTCTTTCCCAAACTCCGAACACTTCAATTCCCTGGCCCCTTCCATTAACCGTGCAAAATCGTAGGTTACAGTCTTGAAGGAAATTGTTTTTTCGAGAGCCTTTACAATCAAATCGGCCGCCGCCTGCCATCCCAGATATTCCAGCATCATGACGCCGGATAAAATAACCGAACCGGGATTCACCTTGTCCTGTCCCGCATATTTCGGCGCCGTCCCATGGGTCGCTTCAAAAATGGCATGCCCGGTGTCATAGTTGATATTTCCTCCGGGGGCAATGCCAATCCCGCCAATCTGGGCGGCCAAAGCATCGGAAATATAATCGCCATTCAAATTCAACGTGGCAATCACATCGTAATCTTTGGGACGAACAAGAATCTGTTGTAAAAAATTGTCAGCGATGACGTCCTGAATCAACAATGTGCCCGGAGGGATTTTTCCCCCGCATTCTTCCCATGAGACGGTTTTATCGCCAAACTCCTCCTTTGCCACTTCATACCCCCAATTCCGAAACGCCCCCTCGGTAAATTTCATGATGTTTCCTTTATGAACCAGTGTCAGACTTTTTCTCTTGTGAGCCAGGGCGTATCGAATTGCAGAACGCACCAACCTCCTGGTCCCCTCTTCCGAAACCGGTTTGATTCCAATCCCTGAACTTTCCGGAAAACGAATCTTCTTCACTCCCATTTCTTTTTGGAGCCATGAAATGATTTTCTTCGCCTC
>SBBF01000112.1 GCA_005240075.1 Nitrospira sp. | reverse complement strand
AAGTGCTCGCTTGCGCTCGCAAGAGCAGGGCGCCAGCGGCAAAGCCCCCATTACAAATCGGCCCCGGGCAGAGTCGAACTGCCGACCTTGGCCTTAGGAGTGCCCTGCTCTATCCGTCTGAGCTACGGGGCCAAAAAACTTTATTTTTTTAGTATTCCTGCACTATTTTGTCGACATTTTTCTCAATATTTCAGATATAATGTGAAAAATTATCAGGCAAAGCCCCATGATAATGGAAATGGACAAAAAAAACGGCGAATGGTCGACTGCCAAGGCTCTTGAATATTACAATATTGAAAATTGGGGCTCCGGATATTTTGGAATCAACGAAAAAGGGCATATGTGCGTCTGGCCCTATGGACAACCGGGGCCTTCCATCGACATGATGGACGTGGTGGATGAAATCCACGACAAAAAACTTTCCCTCCCCTGTGTGGTCCGTTTCCAGGATATTTTAAGATCGCGCGTTCAAACCCTCATCAAAACATTCGAAAAACAGATCGCTGAAAAAAATTATGCCGGAAAATATTTCGGGGTCTATCCAATCAAAGTCAATCAGATGCGGGAAGTAGTGGAAGAAATTCTGGATGCCGGAGCCGACGGGCATTTTGGTTTGGAGGCGGGAAGTAAGGGGGAGCTCATTTGCGTGCTGGCTTACAATACCGATCCCGAGGCGATTACCATTTGCAACGGCTACAAGGATGAGGAGTTCATGCGGCTGGCGATGCTCGGGAGGAAACTGGGGCGAAAGATCATTGTGGTCATCGAGAAATTAAGCGAATTGCCTCTGTTGATCCGCATTGCTGATGAAATGCAGGTGGAGCCTTTGATTGGATTGCGGGCCAAACTCTCGACCCAGGGGGCGGGAAAATGGGTTTCCTCCAGCGGCGATTTTGCAAAGTTTGGTTTGACAACGCCGGAAATAATCCAGGCTGTCCAGATTCTCAAGGAGAAGGGGAAAGATCAGGGATTGAAACTTTTTCATTTTCATGCCGGAAGCCAGTTGACCGATATCCGAACCATCAAGGAAGCGGTTAATGAAGGAAGCCGGATCTATTCCAAACTTTTCAAGATGGGGCTCCCCATCGAATATTTTGACGTGGGGGGAGGGCTGGGAGTTGACTACGAAGGATCCAACACCACCTCCCATTCGTCGGTCAATTACACCCTCGAAGAATATGTGGCCGACGTGGTGAATACCGTCAGGCAGATTTGCCGGCAGGAAAAAGTTCCCGAACCGAATCTGATTTCCGAGTCGGGTCGGGCCATTACAGCGCATCACTCCTGCATTATCATGTCAGTTTTTGGTAATATTCAGATTGGAATGGAAGAGGCGGAGCTTGCCAAACAAACGGAAGATTCCAAAGTAGTGGCGGAAATGAAAGAACTGGTGGTCAAACTGAATATTAAAAATCTCCAATCGGTTTTTCACGATGCTACAGCCAAAAAGGAAGAGGCCCTTTCCATGTTCAAGCTGGGCATTTTGGGGCTGGAAGACCGGGCCAAGGTGGAGGCGCTCTATTGGAAACTGTGCCGTCAGATTGTCCATATCAATTCCAGGCGAAAAAGAATTCCCAAAGATACGGCGCATCTGGATGGTTTGCTAGCGGATCAGTATCTGGCAAATTTTTCTCTGTTTCAGTCGGCCCCCGATCATTGGGCTTTTGACCAGCTTTTTCCGATTGCTCCGCTCCAGAGGCTTGACGAGCCCCCGAGTCGGGAAGGGACGATTGTTGATATTACCTGTGATAGCGATGGAAAAATTGATCAGTTTGTCGATCCTGCCGTTCGTCGGAACACGCTCCGTTTGCATGAATTAAAAGAGGGAGACTCGTACTATGTGGGACTGTTTTTGCTGGGGGCCTACCAGGACATCATGGGGGATATGCACAATCTTTTTGGCAGAGTGAACGAAGTCCATGTTTTTTGCGACGATGAAGATCCGGAGGATTTTTATCTGGAAGAAGTAATTCCGGGCGATAATATTGCCGACATTCTTCATCGTCTTCAATATTATCCCGCTGAATTGCTCAAATCAGTCAAGAAAGCGATCGATGAAAAAATCAAATCGGGAAATATCAAACCCAAAGAAGGAATGACGCTGGTCGATTTTTATGAACAGGTGATGAAAAGCTACACCTATTTGATGACAGAAGAAGAACGAAACGCACTTCACACTAACGGAGCGGCAACTTCCTATAGCGCCGTGTCCGCTCTTCCTCTCGAAAGCTCAGTCCCGTTAACCAAGACTGCCTGAAAAATCAGTGAAGAATTTGGGGTTGCAATTTTTTTTCTTCGGAATGTCGTTGAAGAAGCCGGTTGGCAATATCCAATTCTGCACTTTCCAGATTGACTCCCGAAGCGAGCCATAACTCGGTAAAACGGTCTGTCTGAACCCCTTTCTCAACAACTTCATGACACAAAGCACGCAGTAGCGATTCCTCTCTTGTCATGGTGACCTCCCCTTATTAAAGTTTTTTCCCTCTTCTTACCCCTCCTTTTTAGTAAAATTAATATTAATTAATATCTTTTTATAATATATTTAAAAAAATAAGTTAAAATGTCAATATTAATCAATAAATTATATTCAATAATATATCGATAATGCCTTATTAATTAAACTTGTGTGATTCATATGCTTAAAAGTGAAGGGGTCTGGCGATAACATTTGAGTTTTTTTGAAGAATTTGATTTTCCTGACACGATGGAGATATTCAATTCACAGTGGCAGTTGGGGCGGTATCTGATTTCGACTCGCATTGCGAGCGGTGGCATGGCTGATGTCTACCGGGCCAAACTGGTTGGCGTGGAAGGTTTTGAAAAAGAAGTTGCCATTAAAAAAATTCTTCCCCAGTGGGCGGACAATCGGGAATTTGTTGACATGCTGGTCGACGAAGCAAAAGTCCTCGTACAACTAACCCATGCGAACATTGTTCAGGTCTACGAATTAAACAAAGATGCCGAAACTTATTTTATCGTGATGGAGTATGTTGATGGTGTTGACTTAAGGACTTTAATCAAGGTCCTGAAAGAACGGGGAAAAAAACTTCCTGTTTCTCTTGTCACTTACATCGCCCAGCAGATTTGTCAGGGGCTTTTGTTTGCCCACGAAAAAAAAGATCGGTCGGGTGCTTTAATGGGGCTGGTTCACCGAGATATTTCCCCTCAAAATATTCTTTTGAGTTTCGAAGGGGAGGTCAAAATAACCGATTTTGGCATTGCCAAGATTTTGGGAAGAACCCAGGAAACGGTTGCGGGAACCCTGAAGGGGAAATTTGCCTACATGTCGCCGGAACAGGCGACAGGAAAACATATTGATGCCCGGACCGATCTTTTTGCCATTGGCATTCTTCTTTATGAAATGGCGACGGGAGAGAGATGTTTCAAGGGAAAACATGATCTGGAAACATTGGAGTCGGTCCGTCAGGCGCAGTTTTCCATGGAAGCCTTGGACCAGCTCCCTTCAAGTCTTTGCCAGATCATTTGCCGCGCTCTCCGGAAAGAAATGTCGGAAAGATACTCTTCTGCGGGTGAGATTATTGCCGATTTGAGAAAATTGGAGCGGGAAACGGGACTTTTTTCTTCGGCGTTTGATTTGAAACAACTTTTGGAAGAACTATGGGGTGGTCAGCATGATCACCAAGAGTTTTTCGTTTCGCCTCCCGCTACTGTTTTGTCTCCTGTTACCAAGGTTTTAACTACGTCAGGTCCGGTTCAAACTGTTGTGAGCCTCTCTGAGGCTAGCCTTCCTACTTTTCTTCATCCACAAACGGTTGTGGAGAGTTCGCCCCCTCCGGTTAAACGCTCCTTCTACAAACCGGTTTTTATTCCGATTTTTGCCTCACTTCTTGTGATCGGGATACTTTCTATTTTCTTGATTAAAAAACCTGATCAACAATCTGTTTCCCAATCTGGTTTGGAGACTATTCAACAAACTGTTGAGCAGCCTGTTAATCAACCAATTCTCAAACCTGTTGAACAACCAGTCGAGCAAACTGTTCAACAACCGGCTGAAACCCCTCAGGCAGCGGCCCCTTCTCCAGTTGTTGAAACGGCATCAAAAGTTTCGGAAGAAAAAAAACCTCCTCCCGTTTTGACTTACGGGACCCTTAAAGTTTCAGCCAAGCCGTGGGGAAAAGTTTTCCTGCCGCGCATAGCCGATGGAGCCGAAACCCCCTTTTTCAGGAAAAATATTCCTGTCGGAAATTACGCGCTTAAAGTTTCTTTTCCTCCCACCAACAAAACTCTTTCCACTCAGCTTTACATTCGTGAGGATTCTCTGGTAACATGCCAAGCCCAGTTTGGGGAAAAATCATTTCTGTCTTGCCGTTAAATGCGCTTATTTATTTTTTTTCTTATTTTTCTGTTTTGCCCTTTTCAGGTTTATTCCGACTCTTCCAACCTTGAATCCCGGGTTCGCAAGCTTGTGCTCGATAATGGGCTGACTGCCCTTTTGGTAAAACGGGAAGGGGCGCCTGTTTTTTCTGCCTATATTCGGGTGAAAGTGGGAAATATAGAGGAGCCCAAGGAGGCCACGGGGCTCGCCCATTTTTTTGAGCATATGGCTTTCAAGGGGACCACCACCATTGGAGTCCATAATCATCAAGCAGAAATCCGCCTGCTCGAAAAAATTCATCAGGTGGGGGGCGAAATTGTCCGCAAACAAAAAGAAGGGGTTTCTCCCGAAGAACTTGAACCCTTGAGAGACAGTCTGCAATCCTTGGAAGAAGAGGCCAAAAAAGGACTCGTCAAAAATGAATTTACCAGCATTTATATGAGAAACGGCGGCAACGACATGAATGCCACCACTTCGAATGATTATACCAGCTATTTTGTTTCTCTCCCCTCCAGTCGTCTGGAACTGTGGGCCTACATGGAAAGTGAACGACTGATTCATCCTGTTTTTCGTGAATTTTATTCGGAGAAAGATGTCGTTTTTGAAGAACGGCGGATGCGCAATGATAACGATCCGGATGGACGCCTTTATGAAGCCTTCATGAAAAAGGCTTTTGATGAAAGTCCGTTTCGAAACCCGGTTATCGGACTGCCGGAGGATATCGTCAATTACGATTTTGAAACGGCCCGATCTTTTTATGAATCCTACTATGTCCCTTCCCGGATGGTGCTCTCCATTGTCGGCAATTTTGATCTGGATGAGGCCGAAAGATTGGTGCGCCTCTATTTTGGAAAATTGTCCCCCAAAAAAAGCAAGGAAACAGAAGTGCCCCCCGAAAATCTGAAGGGGTATCCGCGCGAAGTCACCTTGACAGGGGGGGATGAACCCCGATTTCACGTCGCTTTTCACCGTCCCCGCTACCCTCATCCCGATGATGAGACGTTGGACATGATCGAGAAAATCATGTGTGATGGGAGAACCTCCCGATTATACCAGCTATTGGTATTGGACAAAAAAATGGCCAGTGAGGTGGCTTGCGATGCGTCAGTTCCCGGCAGCAGGTTGGACGCCCTTTTTGATTTTTATGCCATTCCCCTCTCCCCCTACACCAACAAGCAGGTTTATCAGGAAATTCTGCAACTGCTGGAAAAAATGAAGCGGGAAAAAGTTGCCGCTAACGAGCTGGAAAAGGTCAAAAACAGGGTGAAGGCCGATTTGTTGTGGACTCTCAAATCCAACATGGGATTGGCCTCCCTCCTGACCTACTTTGAAAGCCTGGCGGGAGACTGGAAATATATTTATACCCTGCAGGAAAAACTGGATCAAATTACACCGGCGGATATTCAACGGGTTTTTAAAACCTATTTTGTTCCTCAGCGGCGTGTTTCCGCATTTTTGGAGAAAAAATGAAGCTGGCACTATTATTCATTCTTTTTTTCGAGCTTTTTTCCGCTTCCTCCGCAGAAGCCAAAGATCCTTTGATTCCCAAACTGGAAAAGGGGGAGAATCCTCGCCTTGCCGAACCCCCTATCGATAAACACGTTTTTCAAAATGGTTTGAAGCTTTATTTTCTTGAAAACCGGGAATTGCCTGTTTTTCAAATGAGCGTCTTAACGGAAGCAGGGGAGATTGATGATCCGGATGATAAAATCGGTTTGAGCGGAATGGCTATTTCCGCCATGAGATCAGCAGGGAGCAAAAACTATTCAAGTACGGTGGTGGATCAAAAGCTGGAACAGGTGGCGGCAGAAATTAATGTCCATATTAGTACGGAATACTCTCTTTTGTCGGTCAAGTGCATGACCAAGGATCTTGATTCCGTTCTGGACATTTTCTTTGATCTTTTAAAAAAACCCGCGTTTGAATCCAAAAGAGTGGAGATTATCCGGGAGCATTCCAAAACTGAAATCCTCAATCGAAATGAACGTCCGATGTCTGTGGCGCAGAGAGAGTTTGCCCAGCAGCTTTATGGGGAAAAGAACGTCTGGGCCCGCCATTTTACCGAGCAAACCCTTCAGGCCATCGGGCCTGATGACCTGGTTCGTTTTCACAAAAACCATATCGCTCCCAACAGGATCTGGATCGGCGCCTCCGGTGACATTTCTTTTGAAGAACTCACGTCGAAAATAGGTCGGTTGACGGGAGACTGGGAGCCGACAAATTTTGAGCGAATCCAGCCTGAACCGGTCACAAAAGACTGGAATGCCTCTCTCCAGTTTATTCCAAAAGAAGCCAATCAATCGGCTGTGGTGATCGGCCATTTTGGAGACAAACGCTTTAACCCGGACAAATATGCCATTATTGTGGCCAATCACATTCTGGGAGGGACCACCTTTGGAAGCAAACTGGGGGAGAAAATTCGGGGGGAGCTGGGGCTTGTTTATTCGATCAATTCCCGTTTTGAACTGGAACGGGACTTTGGAAAATTTTGGATGGGGGCTTCCACCAAATCGGAGTCAACCGTTCAGGTGATCGAAGAAATGAAAACTATTTTCAACGGCCTGGTGAAAAAAGGGAATTTGACCTCTGCTGAACTGGATAAAGCAAAAAAAGTCATCTTAAACCAACTCATCTTTCAATATGAAGATCCTGCCGAAGTGGTATCCACCCGGGTCTTATACGATTATTATGGCTATCCCCCCGATTATATCTCTATCTTTCAAAAGGAAATTAATCGGGTGACCTTGAGAGACGTAAAAAAAGTCTTAAAAAAATATTTTTTTCCGGATCGGCTCAAAATCATGGTGGTGGGAAATCCTTCAGTCAGGGAATTGCTGAACTCGTTGGGGCCCCTGGAAGAACTGCCGTTGGATAATCATTGAAAGGTCGGAATGATGCGCGATCAACTCAAAAAAATGATCGAGGCGGCGGTGAGCCGTTTAAGCTCCTCGGATTCAGTCTCGGTTGAAATTGAAAGACCGACGGCCGAACAGTTCGGCGATTTCAGCACGCATGTTGCTTTTGTGCTGGCCAAAAAAATGGGGAAAAAACCACGGGAAATAGCCGATGAGATTCAATCAGCCTTTGTTAATTCAGAAGGGTTGATCGAGTCGGTCTCCGTCGCGGGAGCGGGATTCCTGAATTTCAGAATCAAACCGGAAAAATGGATCGAATCGCTGGGAGAAATTTCCAAAAAAGGCTCTCGATTTGGTTCATCTGAATTTCATAAAGGAAAAAAAGCGTTGGTGGAATTTGTGAGCGCCAACCCGACAGGCCCTCTGCATATTGGCAATGCCAGGGGAGGGCCGTTGGGGGATGCGATCAGCTCCCTGTTGGAGGCGGTCGGCTATCAGGTGACGAGAGAGTTTTATGTGAATGACGTGGGAGGACAGATCGACAAGCTGGGGGAGAGTATTTTGGCTCATTACCAAAATTTGGTCGGCGTTGCCCACACAGGAAAAACGGAGTTGGGTTACCAGGGGAATTACGTTGAGGATCTGGCGAGGAGGGCGTATGAAAAGTACGGAAAGAACATTCCCCCTTCTGATGAATTGGGGGAATTTGGCATCAACCTTCTGCAAACTGAAATCAGTCAGGACTGTCTGGCCATGGGAATTCGTTTTGATTCATGGGTTCATGAAAAAGAAATCATCAAAAAGAAGACTCCCCCGGTGCTTGACCTTTTGAAAAAATCAGGAGTCACTTATGAGAAAGAAGGGGCAGTCTGGTTTGCCCCGAGGGATGATTTTTTGGCCGATCGGGAATGCGTTCTGGAACGCTCGGACAGTGGACGCCCCACCTACTTTGCCAATGACATTGCCTATCATGCGGCCAAATATGATCGGGGTTTTGACCTGATGGTGAATGTGTGGGGTTCGAACCATCATGGTCATGTTCCCCGCATTCTGGCGGCGCTCAAGGTTCTTGGACATGATCCTTCCCTTTTGAAAACGGTTCTCTATCAATATGTCCGGATCAAAAGGGGAGCCGAGGCGGTCAAAATGTCAAAGCGGGGAGGGAATTTTATCGTGGCGCGTGAAATTCTGGATGAAGTGGGAGTGGACCCTTTTCGTTTTTTTCTTCTCTTAAAGTCTCCGGAGGCCCATCTCGATTTTGATATTGATCTGGCCAAAAAGCAGTCATCAGAAAATCCGGTTTATTATGTGCAGTATGCTCATGCCAGAATATGCAGTATTTTCAAAAAAGCGGGAGGAGCGGGCCAGATTGATTTTGATCCGGAGATGATTGCGAGACTTCTCCTTCCGGAAGAAGTGAAAATTGCCAAGGAGCTTCTCGATTTTCCATGGGTTGTGGAAAAAGCAGCTCGCGAATTAAACCCCCATCTGGTGGCTTATTACCTGATGGACAGGACCCGTCTTTTTCAGCACTATTATGACAGGGCTCGCGAGGATCCTCGCTATCGGGTGGTTTCGGATGATCCACAACAAACCAGGGCCAAATTATTTTTTGTGGGGTGTGTTCGCCAGGTTCTTCGGAATGGACTCGGTATTTTGGGGATTTCTGCTCCGGAGCAGATGTAGGGGGATAATTGAGACTCTCAATCGGACAGACTTTTCTTCTCATCATTTGTTTCGTGGTTGTTTTATCGCTCGATTTCTATCTCGGCGCCCGCTTTGGCCCTGAAATGTTTTGGGGGATTGATATCAAAAGCGGGGTTCGTCAATCGCTTCTTCCGGATGGTGTTTCCGATGAGGAATTGGAGGCTCTTTTAAAAAACGAATCGCAACAGATTACCTTTCATGAAGTTCTTGAAAACAAGTCTGATCAAACTGTCAAATCAGAAGAATGGGTGAGACCCGATGACTCTTCTCAATTTGTGGAAGGTTCTGATGTCAATTTTAAACCGGCCACGACCAAACTCCCGCAGAAGGAGGAGCCCAGAAAAGAGGAGTTGAAGCTGGAAGTGAAAACAGAATTGAAAACGGAATTGAAGAAAGAAGAGGGGCGCTATACTCTTCAGGTGGGATCATTTGCGGAAGAAACCAAGGCGCATGAGGTGGAGGATCGAATGAAGAGTTTGGGATTGTCTGTTTTTGTCAAGGAAGTCGCCCTCCCTCAAAAGGGGAAGTGGTATCGGGTTTATGTTGGCCGATATCCCGACATGAAAGAGGCAGATACAGCCAAAGATCGACTTTACAGGGAACATCATGTTATGCCAGTGGTGGTCAAGTTGAACCAGTAAGATATAAAAGTTCGGATGCCACTTGACGAAGAATCTGGCTCTGCCAGTTCTGAGCTCGGGGGTTTCCTTCATCGTCAGCCAAAAGCTGACGGGAAGGTATCTCATGCCACGAAAAAAATTATCAACGACGGTTTATATAACCGAAGAACAAAACGAGCTTTTAAAGAGACTCAATGAAAAAACCAGGGTTCCCATTGCTGAATTTATCCGGCAGGGGATTGATCTGGTGTTGGAAAAACACAGGGAAGAATTGCCGGGACAGCTCTCCCTTCTTCCTTCCTTGAATTCACCCAGAAAATAGGACAAGCGAACAATCTGGCTAAAGCCAGTTGTGAGCGCGGGGGGGGTTATCCAGCACTCAAAAGCCTTTGAGTGCTGGATGAAGGGCCATCTGAGGCCCGAAATAAAATAATGCGAGTAGCATCAAACGGGCCGAAGGGGCCCCAAATTAAATGTCCGATATTCCCTTAGAACGGCGGCGCAATTTTTGCATTATTGCCCATATTGATCATGGCAAATCAACGCTGGCAGACCGCTTGATTGAAATGACCGGTGCGCTTTCCAACCGGGAGATGAGGGATCAGGTTTTAGATGCGATGGATTTAGAGAGGGAAAGGGGGATTACGATCAAGGCGCATTCAGTTCGTTTGCTCTATCGGGCCCGCGATGGGCTCGATTACGAATTCAACCTGATTGATACGCCGGGACATGTGGATTTTCATTATGAAGTTTCGCGGAGTCTGAAAGCGTGCGAAGGGGCGGTGCTTTTGGTTGACGCTTCCCAGGGGGTTCAGGCGCAAACACTGGCCAATGTTTACATGGCGCTCGATCAGAATCTGGAAATTCTCCCCGTTTTGAACAAAATTGATCTCCCCAATTCGGACGTGCCGCGGGTATCCCGGCAAGTCGAACAGATCATTGGTCTTCCCAAAGAATCGATTTTAACTATCAGCGCCAAAACAGGCGAAGGAGTTGGTGAGATTCTCGAAGCGGTTCTACATTCTTTTCCTTCTCCCAGCGGGGATGAGGGAGGACAACTGCAGGCGCTTATTTTTGACAGCTGGTTTAACACCTATCAGGGGGTGGTTGTTTTGGTGAGGGTTTTCAATGGTGTGATTCGTGTGGGGCAGAAAATCAGGTTGATGGGAACCAACAAAGATTT
This sequence comes from Nitrospira sp., assembly GCA_005240075.1. Taxonomy (GTDB): domain Bacteria; phylum UBA10199; class UBA10199; order UBA10199; family SBBF01; genus SBBF01. Next base: position 10,408 of record SBBF01000112.1, on the reverse strand, counting down.
CGAAGTCTTGAATCTGGGAGCTTTTACCCCCAAACCGGTCAATTTTCCAGTTTTATCCGCAGGAGAAGTTGGTTTTGTAATTGCCGGTATCAAGGATGTACGGGATGCCCAGATTGGCGACACCCTGACCGACGCGATAAATCCCTGCAAGAATCCGTTGGAAGGGTACCGCAAGGCAAAGCCGATGGTTTTCTCCGGAATTTATCCCGTTCAAGCCAATCAATATGAGCTTCTCAAAGAAGCGCTCGAAAAATTAAGTTTGAATGACAGTGCGTTTCATTTTGAGCCGGAAACCTCCGCGGCGCTTGGTTTCGGTTTTCGGTGTGGTTTTTTGGGGCTTCTTCATATGGAAATTGTCCAGGAACGACTGGAGAGAGAATATGGCACGGCCGTTATCTGCACTTCTCCGACGGTTGTCTATCGAGTTTACCTAACCAATGGAGAGATGGTTGAAATTGACAATCCTTCCCAAATGCCCCCTGAAGGAACTATTGAGAAGATTGAAGAACCACATGTAGCGGTGATGATTCATCTTCCCAGTGACTATGTAGGGGTTGTGATCCGGCTGTGCGAACAGAGGAGGGGAATCCAGAAAAAAATTGATTATGTCACGACCGATCGGGTGGTGATTCATTACGACATTCCCTTTCCGGAAATCATGTTTGACTTTTACGACAAGCTCAAATCGATTTCCAAAGGGTACGCCTCGCTCGACTATACATTTCTTGATTTTACCTCTTCAAATATTGTAAAACTTAATGTCTTGATCAATGGGGATCCGGTCGATGCCCTCTCCTTTCTGGTCCATCGCGATCAAGCGTATTACAGGGGACGGGAGCTGGTGGCCCGTCTTCGGGAAATCATCCCCCGACAGCAGTATGAAGTGGCTCTTCAAGCGGCGATTGGAAGCCGGGTGGTGGCCCGCGAGACGGTCAAGGCGCTTCGGAAGGATGTGATTGCGAAATGCTATGGAGGGGACATTACCCGCAAACGAAAACTGCTGGAGAAACAGAAGGAAGGGAAAAAGAAGATGAAGCAGATCGGTCGGGTGGAAGTGCCACAGGAGGCGTTTTTGGCTGTGTTAAAAATTGATTGAATCTGGCTGGCATGAGCGAGAATCGGGCTCTGCCCGTTCGAGCGAATCCACAAGGGGGTTTGGGGGAGGCCAGCGGCCAATCCCCCATTATGATGTCATGTCTGACCTACACGACGGATTGCAAAAATTAAATCGGGACTTAAACGAAAAAGAATCGAGAGGGAAGAAAACCATCCGCGAATATACGGAGGCTCTTTTAACTGCGGTTCTGCTGGCTTTCTTTATCCGCTCGTTTGTGATTGAGCCTTTCAAGATTCCCTCCAAATCGATGGTGCCGACTCTTTTGGTGGGAGATCATATCTTCGTCAACAAATTCAGCTATGGGCTTCGGATTCCCTGGACCAAAAAATGGATTTTCAGGGCGGGGGATCCGCACCGGGGGGATGTGATTGTTTTTATTTACCCGGAAGATGAGAGACTTGATTTTATCAAAAGGGTGGTGGGGCTTCCGGGAGACAGAATTCGGATTTATGAAGGGAAATTGTTTGTTAATGGAGAAGAGGTGGTTGACGCTGACATTCCTGTTTTGGGGGTGGATTCTCATGACAAGCGTTTTTTAAGAATTGGTTCTGTTGAGGCGGCGGAATTGCCTCAAGGCTTAAAAAAAATTCCCTTTTATCGGGGTTACGAAAATTTCAGGATCCAGATGGAATCGCTCAATCAGAAGAAGTTTCTGATTCAGAAAAGCCGGCTTTTTCCGGTGGCGGACGATATGGATATCGAGGTTCCCCCCCATCATTTTTTTGTTTTGGGGGACAATCGGGATCAGAGCGCCGATAGCCGGGTCTGGGGCTTTGTTCCCCGCGAAAACCTGAAAGGACGGGCCCTGTTTATCTGGTTGTCGCTCGATCACGAAAAAGGGGGGCTCCGATTGAAGAGGTTTGGGAAGAAAATTATTTAGAAACGCAACTTCACGTTTTTCAGCCTTGCTTTTTTCACCAGTTCTTTTTGTCTTTCATCAAATGTAAGGAAGAGAGAACACTTGAGGGACAAAGCCACTGCCACATGCAGAATATCGAGAGAACGGCATCCCAGTCCCTTGCTTATTCTTGTTGTTTTGACTGCCTGCGCAAAAGCCGCTCCCCAATTTAACAGGGGGCGCATTAAAAGCCCCTTTTTGATGTCACCATCGATATTTTTTAAAATTCTCTGGGCACCCTTCGATGAAATCTCTTTCCTGAATTCTTTGAGAAAAATCGCGTTTTTCAGTTCAAGCTCGTGAAACAACGTGAATAATACGGGACGCCTGTTCTTCCGGACCCATTCTGAAACAATTTCTGTTTCCGGCTCCGGATAATAAAGTTTCAACAACGCGCTGGTATCAAGGTAGGGGTGATGAACCATTATTCTCCACGCTGTTCGTAAAGAATCCCGGAAAGAGTTCCCTTGGGTTCCTGGACTGCCTGTTTTGCCCTTTTGGAAAAATCGGGCCAGGTAAGGATTTTGGTTTTTGTTCTTAAGGGAATGAGTTTGGCAACAGGACGATTTCGGTTGGTTATTCTGACCTCTTCTCCCTGATCCACCCATTGCATCACTTCGCTCAAATGATGCTGCAGTCTTCTGATGGAAGCCTGTTTCATATGTCTAACATTTTGACTTACATATTTAGACATGTCAACCCTTTTTGTTTTTTGCCGGTGAATCATTTTTTTCAAGCCCTTTTTATCTGGCTCTCCCCCGATCACGAAAAAGGGGGGGTTCGCTTGAAGAGGTTTGGGAAGAAAATTATCTAGCTTTATAATAATAAAAAATTTAAGAATTCATTTTTTATTAATTATTTTAATCAAAACATATATTTATTTATATTTATTATATTAAGTGAATGCGAGGAAGTCTAAAGGTAATGGAAGAATATGAGCGAGGATCGGACTTGCTCCGTCCGAGAGAATCCGCGGGGGGGTTATCCAGCACTCAAAAGCTTTTGAGTGCTGGATGAAGGGGCGCCAGCGGCAAAGCCCCCATTACAATGGTCCAGAGAAAGAAGACGTATGAAAAAACATTTTTTATGGGGTGGTTCATGTTGTCCTTTCGGGATCGTTCAGAGACTACCAAATAGGATTGAATGATCCCCCCCCTTTTTTTAAAAAATATTATTTGAGGCTTTTAACCGCCAGTTCAATCCGATCGACCCCTTTTTGGATGTTCTCCAGGGAAGTGGCGTAGGAGAGGCGGATGTACCCTTCGGCCCCAAAGCCTTCACCCGATACGACGGCGACCTGGTATTGTTCCAAGAGATAATTTGAAAAATCAGCTGAGGTTTTGATAACCAAACCCGCAGGACTTTTTTTGCCGAAAAGAGCGGTGATGTTGGGAAAAACATAAAAAGCCCCTTCCGGTTTCAGGCAACGAATTCCCGGAATATTGTTGAATCGGTCGACAATCATATTTCGCCGTTTCCGGAATTCTTCTTTCCACTCATTCAAAAAATTTTGGCTTCCCCTGTAGGCCTCCACACAGGCTTTTTGGGTGATCGATGTGATGTTGGAAGTGACCTGTCCCTGGATTTTGGTCATCGCCGAAATGATTTCTTTGGGACCGGCCGCAAAGCCCATCCTCCAGCCGGTCATCGAAAAAACCTTGGAAGCTCCGTTGACGATGATGGTTAGTTTTTTGATATCTTCTCCTAGCGACGCAATAGAGGTCTGTTCAAATCCGTCGTAAACCAGTTTTTCATAAATTTCATCCGATACGCAGAGGATCTGGTGTTTCACCAAAACATCGGCCAGTTTTTTGAGCTCCTCTTTTGTGTAAGCTGTCCCTGTTGGGTTGGAGGGAGAATTCAAAATAAAAGCTTTTGTTTGGGGAGTGATCGCTTTCTCCAACTGTTCTGGCAAAAGTTTAAATCCGGTTTTATCGGTCGTCTCCAGAATGACCGGCTTCGCGTCATTCAACAAAACCTGATCGGGGTAGCTGACCCAATAAGGGGCTGGAATAATCACCTCGTCTCCCGCTTCATAGAGAGCCTGCGCCACGTTATACAACGAATGTTTTCCTCCCGCTGAAACGAGAATTTCATCGCGAGCGTAGGTGAGCCCATTTTCTTTTTTAAGTTTGTCGATCAGGGCATCTTTAAGTTCATCAATTCCTCCCACGGCGGTATATTTGGTAAAACCGGCTTGAATTGCCTTGATGGCGGCCTGTTTGATGTGATCTGGGGTGTCAAAGTCGGGCTCCCCGGCCCCAAAACCAACCACATCGACCCCCTGGGCCTTCATGGCTTTGGCTTTGGCGTCGATGGCAAGGGTTAAGGAGGGTTTTATTTTTTGAACGCGTTGGGATAACTTCATGGTTTTAGTCTCCCCTGCGCAGCAGTTTTTCCCGCATCTTTTTTTCCACAAAGGAGTGAATCATTCCTTTGCCTGATCCCCCGAAACTGATCACTTCTTTGATGATAGATGAGCTGATGTGGGAAAAACGCCCTTCTGTCATCAGAAAGAGCGTTTCAATGTCCGGATACATAATCCGGTTGGCGAGCGACATTTGGAGCTCGTATTCATAATCGGTGACTGTTCTTAAACCCCTCAGGACCTTATAGATTTTTTGATTCCTGCAAAAATCAACCAGGAGTCCCGAAAAGGTGGTTACCTCCACATTTTTTTCCCCCGAAAGAAGTTTTCTTAAAAGTTCAACTCTTTCCTCAGGAGTAAAAATGGTTTTTTTGGATCTGTTGATGGCTACGGCGACGACGATTTTGTCAAAAATTTTCAATCCCCGCTGGATGATGTTGATGTGGCCATCCGTGGGGGGATCAAAAGAACCGGGACAAAGGGCGGTATTATTATTCATGAACTCTTATTTTTTGCGCGAATGACACGATTGTCTGGCCATATTTTCGCTGATCGATCACTTCCAATCCTTCGCACTCCACGCTTTCGCGCGGGGAATGTTCTATGATGATCTCGCTTTTAGCGTCAATCAATTTATTTGTCTGAAGTCCCTTCAGGGTGGGAGAGAGAAGCCCCTTGTCGTAGGGGGGATCGACAAAAACCAGATCAAAGCTCCCTTCTTTTTTTGCCACCAAGCGGAGGATGTCGGGGATCTTCCCCCGATAAATCTGGATCGATCCACTCAAACAACAATGTTGGGCATTTTTTTTGATGATGGAGATTGATTCAGGAAGAGAATCAACAAAGACAGCTCGATTGGCGCCCCGACTGAGCGCTTCTAATCCAACGCTTCCTGAACCAGCAAAAAGATCGAGTGCTGTTAATCCCTCCATCGGTCCCAGGATGTTGAAGATGGCTCCCTTGACTTTGTCGGCCGCGGGACGGACGAGAGGGCTTTGGGGTGAAAACAGTTTGCGTCCTTTGGCTGTTCCCGCAATGATTCGCATCAAAAGGACCAAATCCTAAAACCGATTTTGCATCATTCCCGCTGATAAACCCAGGGCAATGAAGACTATATAAATCAAAAAGAAAAGAGCCGAGAAGGCTGTACCGACAATTCCCAAAATCAATCCTACTTTAGCGATGGTCCGGTTATTTTCGGTGATTTTTCCTTCATCAATCAAATTAATTTCCGATTTTCCCAGGATAATAGCTGGAATTCCGGAAAAAAAGCCGCAACAGAGGAGGGATAAGATTCCCAAAATCAGCGCCATGATCGACTTGGTGCTTGTCGGCTGGGAGGGTATGACTGGACCGGTCGGAACCGGCTGTCCGATAGGGGGAGGCGTTGTTGATTCCATAAACAGTCCTTTCGTTTGGATGAACCCATTGACACAAAAAACATCATGGGATAAGAAGGCACTTTCTATGAAAACTCATCATTTTACAACAAGAATTGTCGGATTGCTTTTGATTCTTTTGATTTCTGCCTGTTCTGCGACCCATGAGAAAAGAAGTATCGGGGAAGTTATTGACGATGCGGTGGTGACCAATAAACTCAAAACGAAATTCATGAAGGACAAGGGGGTACAGGCTTCCCAGATTGATATAGATACCTGGAAAGGGGTGGTGAGCTTGAGGGGGACGGTTGATTCCCAAGATCAGATTGACCGGGCAATCGAAATTGCCGAACGACAAGCGGGCGTGAGAGAAGTGAAATCTTACCTGGTTGTGGCCGAATCTGGAAGAGGAAAGAGGCCGCAGGTTGCCCGAAGCGAATCGAAGGGAATTGAAGAGGTCGATTTGACCCAGAAAAAATCTGAGCCGCTTGCAGGCGAGGGGACTGGCGATGAAGAGGAAAATTTTGTGGACGAGGAATTCAAGGATGAGGGAAGCCCTCCTCAGGTGACGCCTGAATAAATTAATCCTATGACAAATTATCTTTTTTTAATTCTGATTTTTCTGGGAGCCCTTGTTCCTTCTGGTGTCTGGGGGGGGAGCGACTATATTTACCGCCAGCGGGTGAATTGGGTCAAACTGGAAAAAGCCGATTCAGCCAAAGTTTCTTTTGGCGATATTCAGCATCCTTCCACATCTATTTCAACTGAACAGATGGAGGCAATGCTTTTATCCATCAAGATTTCCAAAAAACATCTGCTGAAAAAAGAGATTGATACGGTGGATGTCTTTAATTCCTGGGAGGCGCGGAAGTTTGCCCCCCTCCTTGTGGAAGGACTGGCCAAAGCGGCACCGGAGGAGGTGGTCAATTTCGCGATTGTTCACAAAAGACCGCTGTTTATTCTGAGAAACGATCGTTTGACCGTGGGAAATGTTTTTGTGGCCAGTGACGGCCTCCATTTTCAATTTACAAAGCTCTTTGCCAAACTGGATGGAGACTACGAGGCTTCCGCCAATAGGGACAAGGCTCTTCGGAGGGCCAAGACGATGAGGGTGAATCTGGAAGCGCATGAAGGGCAGATGCTTTCTTATACGAGCGCCACTGAAATTATTTTAAACCCCACCTATGATTTCATCAAGAATGTTCAGGTCGAGCAGGCGCAAAGAGAAGCTGAAGAAGCCGAGGCAATGAAGGCGAAGTCGGAGCGGAAAAAATCCAAGGAAGAAAAAACAACTGCTTACTCGAATGCAGACACCGCCATGACTCCTGTCGTTAAAACATCTGATTCTTCTCAATCGGGAGATCTGTCGGATCGTCTTCGTCGGCTGGAGGAATTAAAACAGCAAAAACTAATCAGCGATCAGGAATATCAGGATTTAAGAAAGAAAATTCTTTCCGAGTTGTAAGCGATTTTGCCAAAGGCTTGATTAATGCCACCAACTGGCCGTCTGGCCTAGGATGAGGAATTCTGGGGGTGGCTGAAAATAATCCTTTACCCCCGATCAATCTCAAAAAAAGTAGGAAATTGGGTCAAGGTTTCGTGCCCTGTGCGGGTGACATAAACCACATCTTCCAGCCGGATGCCGCCATACTTCTTATAATAAAGTCCCGGTTCGATGGTGATCACATATCCTTCCTTTAATGGCCCCCCCACTGTAGAAACAGACGGCGCTTCATGAACATCCAGCCCCAATCCGTGGCCGGTGGAATGGATAAAACCTTCCATCTGACCGTTGGTTTGCCCCGTCTTAAAACCACAGTTCTTAATATGTTCACTCACTTCCTTGTGTATCTCCGCGCCGGTGACGCCGGGGCGGACCAAATCCTGTCCCCGCTTGTTGGCTTCTTGGACCGTCTGAAACATTTTCTTCGCCTCTGGAGTTGGTTTCCCTTTGACAATCGTCCGGGTCATGTCGCCATTGTACCTACTTTTACCGTCCCTTGGAAAAATATCAAAAATAATTGGTGTATGAGGCATCAACGGACCTGAGCCGCAATGATGCGGGAGACTCCCCTGAACACCGGAAGCGATAATGGTATGACTGGCCACACATCCCCGCTCCATTAAACGGGTATTGATGAACTTCCGCATCATTTCAGAGGTCACCACTTCTTTTCCATGACAAATTTTATTTCCATTAATCTTTGATCTTTCAATAAGTTGAAAGGCTTCTTTCAAAGTTTTTTCTACTTGAAGGAGAGTGTGCCGGATCGCCTTCTTTTCCTGGTCTGATTTGACCAATCGTTGTTCATAAAAAGGATCCGGTTTGATCTTTATCTTGTAACCCAATTTTTTGAGTGCTTCGTAATAAAGTGATGGAAAGCTGGAAGGGACTTCAATCTCCCTGATTTTTTTAGATCGGAAAAGAGTGTCGACGATCAAGGCATAATAAGGAATCCCGCTCTTTTTTTGTTTGGATGATAATCCTTTTGCAAGGGAGGAGAGGGAATGAAAATGATGAACCTCCGCTTCCAGTCTGGCTCGATCAATTTCCAGATCGGAGAGGACCAGATGTTTCTCCCCCCCCGTTTCAAAAAAAATCACCGGATCAGGGACCGAAAAACGGGTCACATAAAAAAGGTTGGCGTCGTTTTCAGAAGCGGCAATGATCAGAGAAGCTTTTTTTGCCATCAAGAAATTATAGCGGGACTAGGAAAGTTTTGCAAACCACGGTTTGGCGCCCTGATTCAGCACCTCGTTTAATGCCTGGATATTTTGAACCCCCCGGTCTGAAAGCCACTCTTCCAGCGCTTTCAAACCCCGCTTGGCATAGATCGGAATTCCCTCTTTCCAGGTGGCCCGGCCGCAGAGGACCCCGTTAAAATGAACCCCTGCCTCAATGGCTAATTCGAGGCTTTCACGGAATTCGTCATCAGAAACCCCCGCTGAAAGATAAATGAATGGTTTGTCTGTGGCACCGGCCGCTTCTTTGAAAAATCGCATTCCTTCCTCTTTCGAGTAAACGGGGTCTCCCTTGCAGGATCTGCTCCCTTTCACGAACTTCATATTCACCGGCACTTCCACTTTCAGGACATCCACGCGGTAGCGCTCTTTGGAAAACTCTTCCATGCTTTTCTTCACAATTTGCGGCTTCAACGCCGCAAATTCCGCTCCTTTTTCATCTTCATGGCCGGCCGGGTAGCCCACAAATTCCAAAAAGAAGGGAATATCATGGAGAGCGCATTCCGCTCCAATCCGTTCAACCCAGCAATGCTTGACTTCATTGATCTCCGGTTTTTCAAAAGGGGTATAGTATAAAAGAATTTTGATGGCATTGGCCCCCGATTCAATTGACTTGGAAACGGTCCAGTGCGGAATCAACAGGGGAATGCGTCCCGGAGAGGTTTGATCGTATCCGGTAGATTCGTAGGCCAGGAGCAAACCGGCATGGGGTGCTCTTTTTTGAGCGGCCGGCAATCCATATTCCGGGTCGAGCAGGATGGCGGTGGCATACGGAGTGAGAATCATCGAAACAGCGGTTTTAAATTCAGCCATCATTTCATGAGAAATCTCTTTTGGGTCGCACCCCTTTTCCTTGGCGATCGCTTTTTTGAGAGATCCCCGCTGATCCATGGCGGCCGCGGCAATTATTCCTTTTTGATTGGCCAGTTTTTCAATATGATTTTTTTTACCGGGTGTTAATTGATGCATAGACGCCTTACTTATAAAAATTTCTTTTTGAATGCAAGGGTTTCTCCCCCTCTTTCAATATTTAATTTTTTAATTTTTTTATTGACAATCGTTTCAAATTTACATAGCTTTTCGCACTTTTTGGGGATTGAACAATACCTTTTTAATCTGGAGGGTTGCCTTAATATTCTAAACAATTTCATCAAGTTACAAAAAGCGAGTGGGGTTTTTTTACCCAAAAGAATCAAAGAATCATTGAATCATTTCTGATTTATTTTTTTTAGCGTTCTTTGAAAATTTTTAATGTGGAGTGACTGCAATCGACTGCCGACGTAGCTCAGTTGGTAGAGCAACTGACTTGTAATCAGTAGGTCGCCAGTTCGATTCTGGCCGTCGGCTTATTGCATGATTCGTTTGCCCGGGCCAAGCCCGATGCAAGCTCATGACGGGCAATAACGGAGGGGTGCCCGAGTGGCCAAAGGGAGCAGACTGTAAATCTGCCGGCGTCAGCCTTCGATGGTTCGAATCCATCCCCCTCCACAGAAAGTTTTTTTTGCGGGAGTAGCTCAGTTGGCTAGAGCATCAGCCTTCCAAGCTGAGGGTCGCCGGTTCGAACCCGGTCTCCCGCTCAAGCATTAAAAAGTGTGTATGAGTAGCGGAGAGGCTGATGCTCTAGTGGCACGCGAAGCGGGCCCTTTAGTGAAGGGGGTGAGCAGAATCCGGCTTTACCGGTTCTGCGAGGGGGAAGGCTTTCCCCCTTTGGATAAATCATCAGCCTTCCAAGCTTAAGTCGCCGGTTCGAACCCGGTTTCCGGCTCAAGAAAAAATAGCCGAACTGCCGACGTAGCTCAGTTGGTAGAGCATCTCCATGGTAAGGAGAAGGTCACCGGTCCGATTCCGGTCGTCGGCTCACAATTGAGAGTGTTGTAAGAGTTTAGGGGAGATGCTCTACCGTT
>SBBF01000001.1 GCA_005240075.1 Nitrospira sp. | reverse complement strand
TCCGCCTCTGGCGGATGAAGTCCCCAGAGGTTTATCAAATATCCGCCATGTTTTGGCAACTGGTGTTTACGGTCTTGGAAGGAAAAACTGAGGCATTACTATAATTTTATTTAATATGCGGAAATTGTCAAATAAATTTTAAAATTCCGCATACAATTTTTTAAAATAAAGTATGCGGAATTTTTATCGCGCTTAAGTCGTTTGGCCCGGCAAATCTCAAGAAAAGTTGCCTCAAAAAATTAATAACACTTGACGTTAATATCCTGATATTTAACTGTTTTCAATGCCACAAACAATACCTCAAAAATTTCGCCATACGTTGGAACTGGTCAAATTTTCCCATTCCATTTTTGCCCTCCCCTTTGCACTCGCTTCGGTTTTTTTTGCGTCAGGAGGAATGCCCTCGCTGACAATTCTGGTTCTGATTATTTTGGCCATGATTACCGCCCGTAATACCGCCATGGCTTTCAACAGATTGGTGGATAGCCCCCTGGATGCGCAAAATCCCCGTACTTCAATGAGACACCTCCCTCAAGGTCTTCTCTCCAAAAAATATGTGGCTTCTTTTGTAGTGACTAACGCATTATTGTTTTTAATAATATCTTCATATTTCAATAAGATAACATTTTATTTATCACCTATCGCTTTAATTATAATCTGTGGTTATTCTTATATGAAGCGCGTGACCCATGCTTCGCAGATTTTTTTGGGATTAACGCTTGGCATTGCTCCCATTGCTGCCTGGATTGCCGTTACCGGTCATCTTTCCCTCTTTCCTCTCCTTATCGGAATGGGGGTTCTGTTTTGGGTTGCCGGGTTTGATATTCTCTATGCCACTCAAGACCACGAATTTGACAAAAAAGCGGGATTAAAATCGCTGGTGGTCTTTTTCGGAATTTCCGGCGCACTGAAGACAGCCCGATTTTTTCATGTCATCAGCATCGTGGTTTTTGGGATGGCGGGATGGACTCAGCAATACCATTTTTCTTACTACATAGCGATATTGTTGATGGGAACCTGCCTCGCTTATGAACATTCCCTGGTTAAACCCGACAATCTCTCGCGAATCAATGTGGCTTTTTTTAATGTAAACGGATTGGTGGGGATGCTTTTCTTGGCTGGTTCTCTCGCAGAGGTTTTTTTTCATTAGATCGGTTTCAAGGGGAGCGTAAAATAAAACTCCGATCCCTTTCCCTGAACTGAATCGACCCAAATCCTTCCTCCATGCAGTTCGACAATTTTTTTGGCAATCGCCAGACCAAGCCCGGTCCCTCCAAACTGTCTTGTCAGCGAGCCATCCCCTTGACGGAATTCATCAAAAATCGTTTCTTGATCCTCATCATGAATTCCAATGCCGGTATCTTTCACGCAAATCCGGGCCATGTCGCCGCTTTTGTTCGCATGAATCTCAATCTGTCCCTTTTTCGTAAATTTGACGGCATTGCTGATCAGGTTGACCAGAAGAGTTCTCACCTGATCTTCATCGCCGAAAACAACCAGTTCCCGGGGAATATGGGACTGGAAACGGTTTTCCTGGTTGATCAAAATCCCCTCAAAGAGCCCCGCGATTTCATCCACCATCTTTCCCAATTCAACCTTTTTGATCTCGATCCGGCATCGACCCGACTCAATCTTGATCAAAGAAAGGATATTGTTCACAATATCCAAAAGCCCCTCCCCCCCTTCCTTCATCATTTGCAAATGCCTTCTTTGATCCGGATTCAAATCGCCATCAGCCCCTTCCAGCAACAGATCAGCCAAACCGATAATGCCATTCAAGGGGGTGCGCAATTCATGGGTGACGTTGGCCATTAACTCCGTTTTGACGCGGGTCATATCGGATAGCTTCTGGTTCTGGTTTTGAATCTCCTCGTAGAGGAGGCTAGCGGCCAGATGATGGGAAAGCCAATGCCCCAAAAGAGAGAGAATTTTTCTGTCCTCTTCCGAATATCTTTCCTGATCGATTTTTTTGCCCAGATTTAAAAGGCCTATCCATCCCCCTTTAACGACCAGGGGAACAACCGCATGACAGGAAAGCTGGGTGAAAAAATGGGTTCCGGCGGAGCGGACATCGATAAAACGGCTTTCCTTTAAGATTTCATCCCTGAAAAGGGGAGTTAAAACTTTTTTGAGATAAGAGACAAACTCATAATCACCGCTCACGGATAAATGAACCGGTTTCAGTCCAATCCATTTTTTTAAACTGAAAATCTTGTGCTCCGGTTGATAAATAAACAGGGACCCCCCCTCGGCTGCCAACACATGGACTAAGGTCTTTAAAATTTCGTAGACAGTCTCCGAGGCCCTCTCCAACGTCTCCATCTGGAGGAGCAATTTCTTAAATATTTCCTCAAAACGGGAGGGGGTTTCTCCCCTTTTTTTGTGGAATAACATGGGACAATTGATATTCTAGCTCCTCCTCCATGTTCAAGTCCATTGCCAAAATAGTTTTGAGTTTAACCCTCCTGGCTGTTATTTTTGGACAGGTTAATGGGGATCATTTTGTTCAATCCATCGCCCGGACTTCTCTGCTTCTCTTCCTGTCAGCCACTCTTCTTCTTTTTTTTCTCTTTTATCTCCCCGCTTTCGCCCAAAGGATGACTCTGGACCGCCTGCTCAATATGCTGAGGCTCATTCTTCCTCTCACCGTCTTGATACTTGCAACTCCTCTGCCTGTTTATTCTTCAGCTCTCTTTCTTGACATAAGACTCTGGTTCATGAAGCTAAACCTTTCAGCCGGTAAACCATCATCCCTCCGATGTTCCCTTCAAAATGATAGTTCGACTCCACAAACTGCCGGAGCAATTCATATTTTTCAATCGGATAAGCGGAGAAATTCCGGATGCCGCTGGGAGATGTATCGATAAAAAGAACCGGGGGGGTTCTAAAAAAATCCTCAAACGTTTTTTTCCAGAAAAGATTTTCGATCCGATCGAGCATCTCGCGAATAGAGAGAAGCTCACTGTCTGATATGAAATGATACGATTTGGGAGTGACTGGATCAAATTTTTTTCTCTCCTCCGGTGTAACAAACAAATCCCGGACGATACTCTCCGGAAGAGTGAGCGTCTTCCCGGTAGCCTTCATGTATTCCATAGCCGGTGATCCAGGCGAAGTTCCCGCCAGCGTGTCGCTCCAAAAAAAAGTGGTGGCGGGATCCCGTTTGGAAAAGAAATAAATCTGAGGAGTCGATCCCCAGACATAAATCTTGTCCGAAGGATGGGTGTGCCCCTGAATGTAAGAAACAATGATGTCGAAATTGGGCCGACGGGGGGAGAGACCGATAGCCGCTTCAACCGTATAGGCTAACGGGGGAAAAAACAAAAGCAAGGCGAACAAGAGAGTTTTCTTTTTCCACTCCAACATGGCAGGCACCGCCAAAAGACAAATGGGGGGAATGAGAAAAACAAAATAGTGATAAAAAATTCTCTTGCCAATGGAAACGACAAGCCAGTTGGCCATCAACCAAAAAAACAGAAAAAGAATGGCGCCTCTTTTTGCCATTTTTCCATGCAATGTTCTAAAAGCCAAAAACCAGATCAAGAAAGAGGAAAGAGCCACCAAAAGTGTCCTGAAAAGATACTTAAAGATCCAATAGATCATCGGAAGATCTTCATAAAATCTGATATAAACCCTGTTGACCACCTCCATCCTTCCGATCATTCGGTCTATTCCCTCATTCAACGAACCGGCAAACAGAAGAGGAGCAAAAAAAGCCAAAAGAAATCCGGCCAGGGCAGTAAAAAAGGGGGCAACACGCGGCCCTCTTTCCAGAAAAGGCAACAGACACCAGACCGCCAGAATCATGATGGCAGAGGGGTTTTTAAAAAGTCCGGCAACTCCTGCAAAAAAACCGGTCCAAAAAATGGAATTCAATTTTCGCTGATTCAAGAATCGAAAGAAAAAAAAGCCGGCCGCCGCCAGTGGCAAGAGCGCTAGACTTTCGGACAAAACCGCCCGGTAATCCTTGCTCATAAAACAAATAGAGGCAACGGCGTAGAATGTGCCGGCCCAGAATCCCCCCTCTTTTTCCCCCGTCAGTTCGTATCCCGCCTTGTAAAACAGTGCCGCTGTAGCCATGCACCAGAAAATATTGACCAGATAAATGGGAAAAAGAGTGAATTTTCCAAAAAGCGCCACACAAGCCACGTAAAAATAGTGGGTTAAAAGATAGGTATTCCCGAGGAAATCAAGAAGGGTCAAGCGCCCCTCCAAAATCATGTTGGCAAAAAGAGAGTTGGTCAGTTCATCATTGTTGTAATAGGGAACAAAAAGATCAGGGAGACGAAAGATAAAAACCAACCCCATGGGCCCCCAGAAATAAAGAGATTGATTCATAAGTGTTTGACTTTGTTAATCTATCGATCTTCAGAGCACAATCAAAAAATGATGGAAGTAAAAAAGGCCCATGAGTAGTTCTTGACTCCTTTTAAGTTGGCCTACTGACGAACATTCTGCTTGCCATTACAAAGCGAAAACCATAAAACCAGGAGCATGGAGTTCAAAACGAAAATACATTACTTTTGCCCGTTTCTTTGTTTCTTTCTGTTTTCCTCGCAGGCTCTTGCCTACCTCGACCCGGGCACCGGAAGCATGATGCTTCAGATGATCATCGGGGGCGTTCTGGCAGTGATCTACACGATGAAGGTTTACTGGAGACGAATTAAAGATTTTTTCAAGAAAAATTAGCCAAAAAATGGAACGTCTTCATTCGTCATTTCGCGATGATGCTGGATTTCTTTTGACCCACGGGGGGAGGCTCTACCGTGTAGTCACCCAGGCTGGAAAAGCGGACTTCGAGCTTTTTCTTTCCTCGGGCCTCTATGATAAACTCGCCTCGGAGGGAAAAATTGTTCCTCATGAGGTAATCACCGATTTCCCGTTTGGACCCGGATATCACAAGGTCCTTGCGCCGCAGAAGATTCCGTTTGTCTCCTATCCTTACGAATGGTCATTTTCTCAGCTGAAAGACGGAGCCCTGCTCACCCTCGACTGTCATGAGCAAGCCTTAAGGCATGGTCTTTCTCTTAAAGACGCCTCTTTTTTCAACATTCAGTTTATCGGGCCCCGGCCGGTTTTTATCGATACGCTCTCCTTTGAAAAGCGACAGGACAGGCCGTGGGTGGCCTACAAACAATTTTGCGAGCATTTTTTAGGTCCTCTTTTGCTGATGTCCACTCGATCCCACGCAGTCAACCACGGTCTCATCGCTTTTCTGGACGGAATACCTTTGGCCCTGGCCACAAAGTTAATTCCCCTCACATCGAGGTTAAAATGGGGACCCTTATTGCACCTTTCCCTGCATGCCCACAGCCAGAAAAAACATGAAAACGGATGCCGCCACGATCCCAGGGCGAATCTCGATTCAATGACCTTCGGGATTAAAAAGCAGCTGGCCCTAGTGGAAAGTCTCCGTTCAACCATTTTACAGATTATGCCCGGTTGTGAAAAAACAGAATGGACCGGATACACCGAAGAAAGCGCACACTATTCTGATAAGGCCAAGATCTTTAAAAGTCACTTTGTAGAGGAAAAAATTCAGGAATCACAGGCCAGTCTCCTGTGGGATTTGGGAGGAAATACTGGAGATTACAGCCGGTTGGCTACCCAGAAAAACATTTACACCATTTGTTTCGACAAAGATCCTCTTTGCGTCGAAAAAAATTATCAGCTCTCCAAACAAAGGAAGGACCGTTTTATGCTTCCGCTGGTAATGGATCTGGCCAACCCGAGTCCTTCCATTGGCTGGGCGCATCGCGAGAGAATGTCTTTGCTGGAGCGGGGGCCAGCCGATCTCTGCCTGGTTTTGGCGCTTATCCATCATTTGAGAATTTCGGCCAATATTCCTCTCGTCGACATAGCGGAATTTCTTTCCCGTTGCGGCGAGCGGCTCATTATCGAATTTATTCCCAAATCGGACCCGATGATACAAAAGCTTTTGCGCTCACGCAAAGATATTTTCAATGATTATTCACAGGAAGAGTTTGAAAACAGTTTGACAAAAAAATACGGCAAATTTTCAAAAAGTGAGACTCCTGACAACGGTCGTACCCTTTATTATTTTAAAAGGTAATACAAAGACATGAAGCGATTCCGGATACAGTTTCTTCATTTTTTAATCTTTTGTTCCTTCTTCTTTTATCCCTACTTCAAGTTTGTAACCTACCATGATTATCCAATCTTTAGTCCCGAGGTCATCACTCTTCCCATTTTCTGGGTTCTGGTCACCTTTGTTTTTTCTTGCCTGTTTTCCGCAAGGCCGACGGCCTATGCGCTGGTTATTGTCGTTCTTCTCTTTTTATTTCTTGCAACAGGAGCGGAAACCATCAAACCTATCGGTCTTTGGCTCCGCGGCATCCTCTGTTTGGCGTTGTTTCTCTTTTTCTGGAGAGCTCCCAAAATGTGTCTGCCGGTGATCGGTCTGTTTGTTCTGGGGGTTATCTTAAGCGACTTTGTACTCGCTTTTTGGCCAAGTTCTCAGAAAAACAAACTACCCGAAGTCGAAATCCGTAAAACACCTGTGAGCCCGTCAAAACAAACCGGTGTTCTTCCCAGCCAGCGGCATGTCCTTTACCTGATTCTCGACGAGCATATCGGTATCGACGGCATGCCACCGGAAGTGGCTGAAACCGGCCATATGCGAAAAAAGCTCACTGAATTTTATCTCTCAAACCGGTTTACTCTTTTTCCCAAGGCTTTTAGTAACTATTTTTACTCGGACAATTCAATCGCCAACATATTAAATGGGACTTACTCTGCTGTTCAGGACTTCTATTTTCCCGAAAACCGCGGTGACCACAAAAACTTAAAGAAGAATACACTTTTCGATTTTTACCATTCGCGCGGATACGACATTCATGTTTATCAGGCCAATTATATCAACTATTGCGCCTGGGAGACACCTGTCCAGAAGTGCTACGAGTACAGGAAAAACTCAATTAAAGTGTTGCAAGATTCGCCGTATTCGACGGGAGAAAAAATATGGGTGATCGGGTCCCTCTTTCTGGAGACCAACTCCTTTTTCAAGGAGATAGAGAAGAGGATCAAAGATTTTAATCTCGTCAAGGTCAGAACAGGGAGCTTAAAGGTCATTCCTGAGGTGTTTGAGGAGATTCAGAAGGACATAATCAGGGCGGATCACAAGACACTTTTTTTTGCTCATCTTCTTTTTCCTCATTATCCCTACATATATAATGCAGAATGCAGCCTCCGCCCGGTCAGGGAGTGGGAAAACAGAAATGAATTTAATGAGCCACACAGAAAAAATACGGCCGAGGGTTATCGGAGGAAATACGGCCTGTACTATCAGCAAATCGACTGTTTAAACCGCCTATTGGCGTCCCTTTTTGATTCCCTGAAATCCGCAGGTCTCTACGACTCGATGACCATCGTTCTCCACGGCGATCACGGGTCACGGATCAATCTTTTCCATGATCCCGCTTACGATTATTATGAACGGATCAGCAGCCAAGATATGATCACTTCACATTCGACGCTCTTGGCCGTTAAAAAAGCATTTCAAAACGTGGGAGAGATGAATCAAGAGCTGGGCGATATTACTGGTATTCTCCAAACCTTATTGTTTGGGAGGAGGGAATTTCAGCGCGAAAGTGAGCCGACTGTGTTTCTCGAACAAAAACATGGAAAGAAAGAACTGATTCGGGTGCCCTTCCCGCCGTTTTAAAAGAACCCGATCGGTCCCGCACAAGAATGAAAGGACCTTAGAAACATTCCTCCTGGCACTGCCACCGGCGGCGTTTTCAATGCTCTATTAGGCGTAAACGGCAGTTTCACAGAGTTGCAAATAATCGCGGGCGACTTCACTCCAGTCAAATTGATACGCCCTGTTTCGTGAAGAGCGGGCCATCTGGAGACGGAGCGAATTATTGTTAATCAATTGAGCCAATTTTTGGGCCATCACAGCCGGATTTTTGGAAGGAACCAAAAAGCCATTCTCCCCTTCTTCAATCAGCTCCCGGGAACCTGAGATTTGAGTGGCCACAACCGGAAGCCCCATTGCCATCGCTTCCAGAAGTACATTGGGCATCCCCTCATCCAGAGAAGGCAAAACAAAAATATCGGCACTCCGGTAGAAAGCTTTCAACATTTCGCGATCGCACCATCCCAAAAAGAAAACCTGGTCTTCTATTTTAAGGTCGCTTGCCAACTGTTCCAAACTAGCTCTTCGAGGACCATCCCCCACAATCCAGACCTGTACCGGCCTCCTTAAACGCCCTTTGAGTCGCCACACTGCAAACAGAAGAGTATCAATCCCCTTTTGGGCAGTCAGTCGTCCGGCGGTCATAATCCGCAAAAGCGGATCACCTTCCCCATCAGAAACAGGAACGAGGGAAGAATCGACTTTCACATTTTCTGGATTAAAAAAATCGGTATCGACCCCGTTGGGGATAGTCATAATGTCAATGTCATCGGAAGTTTTCAGGGCCAAATTTTTCAGTCCTTCACTGTTGGCCACCACCCCTTTGGCCCCCTTCCAGAGAAAGCGGATCACCGGTTCTGTCAGCCAATGATGAAGCCGCAAGTCGGGATGCATAAAACCGGGAACATCCCCCCCCCGGAGAGAGACGATGTAGGGAATCCGAAATATTTTTTTGAGAACCCAGGCCGAAGGAGCGCTGGGAATTGTAAAGAACGGGATGGAAATATCCGGTCTCCATTTTCGGGCCAATTTGAGGGCATAAAAACAGGCGGAAAACATGAAAGAGACCATCTCAAAAATGCGGCATTTTTCCTGAAAGCGTCGGATGCTGGGAATTCTGATAATCCGGTATCCCTCTTTTTGTTCATCGTTCGGGAGCCCCTTGAATCGGGCAGTCAAAACAACCACCTCATGTCCCATCTGAGAGAGCTGAGAGGCAATCTGCGCATTGGCATTCCCCCCTCCTCCCCCCAACGGAGGAAATTCATAATTGATAAAAAGAAGTCTCATTAAGTAGCTGGATTGTTTAACTTATTCAGTTAGAAAGTGCAATAGAATTATTGATTACTGATGAATGACCAGAGTAACACCTGTCAGGGCCAAACGGCGGTCCGTTGACCAGCACAGTTTAATGCGCCGGCATTGCATGACATCAAGTCCTGCGGCATCGGCCAGGCTTAAATCCTGATCAGAAAATCTACGGATGAATTTGGAGGCTTCTTTAACTTCAGCCTGTCCCACCGATTCAATTTTGAGAACCTTCAATTCTTCAATAAAATTTAAAAATTGGATCGCCTTGATGGCATCGTAGCGCTTGAGAAACCAGGCATGTCCCTCTGCAATCACCAAGGCTGATGTGATGAGCCTCGGCGGATCAGCAAAAAGTCTTGCAAACAGGGGGTGATAACTATCGGAACGATCCAAAGCGGCAATCAAAGCAGAGGTATCAATATAAATTTTACTCTTTATGGCCATAAATAACTTCGTCGATTTTCTGGCTCGATTTCGGATCGCCCGACTCGACAAAACCAATATACCTCATCCAAGGCTTGTTCTGTTTGGCAGGCAGCACCTGGCTTAACGCATTCCTGAAAAACCTGGCCAATGAAATGCCTAGTTTTTTGGCCTCTTTTTTGGCCAACCGGTATTCAGTCTCAGAAAGGCTAATTTGTGTTCTTATCATAATGATAACAAAATTGTATTATTTGTTATCATTAGTCAATAAAAACTTGAAAGGAGCTAGTTGACATCTTTTTCATCTCTGTAGTACGTATGGCTCCAGTATGTTTAAAAAAGTGGACCATATTGCCATTGCAGTTCCAGAATTGGAAGAGGCGATTCATCTCTATAAGGGGTTGTTGGGAAAGGAACCGGAGCATGTCGAAGAAGTGGCCGATCAAAAAGTCCGGGCTGCTTTTTTTGGCGTTGGCGAGACAAATCTGGAGCTTCTTTTTCCCACTAGTCCCGACAGCCCCATTTCAAAATTTTTGGAAGATCGTAAAGGGCGGGGAGGATTGCACCATCTCTGCCTCCAGGTCACCGGTCTTGAATCCCATTTACAACAATTAAAATCCCAGGGAGTCCAGTTGATTGACGAAAAACCGCGGATCGGCGCCCATGGAAAGAAAATTGCTTTCATCCATCCCAAATCGACCGGTGGGGTTTTGATCGAATTATCAGAGGAGAATAAATCATGTCATTAATCCATCCACGTGAAGCGCTGTTTAAAGGGGAAAAGCCGTTCCCGATCATCCCTGCCTGCGAGCATTTTGCCGGATCGGAAAAATTAATCACCAAAGCCCTGGAACTTCAAAATACGAAAGGGGGAGTTTTCGATATTACGATGGACTGTGAAGATGGCGCGCCGGAGGGGCGTGAAAAAGAGCATGCGGAGATGATCATGGCCATGCAAACAGGACCCTTAAATAAACACAAGATGAGCGGCGTCCGGATCCATGACTATACCAACAAACATTGGAAACAGGATGTCGATATCCTCGTCCCCGGGTGTGGAAATGAAATGGCTTATATTACGATTCCCAAACCAACAGCCGCTTCGCAGGTTTCCGAGATGATTTCTTACATTCAGCAAGCCGCAAAAAAAGCGGCTATCAAACGGGAAATTCCAATCCATGTCCTGATTGAAACGCACGGGGCTTTAAAAGACGCATTTGAAATTGCCTCCCTCCCCTGGATGCAGGTCCTCGATTTTGGACTGATGGATTTTGTTTCAGGGCATCATGGTGCGATTCCGGAACAATGCATGAAATCGCCGGGACAGTTTGAGCATGCCCTCCTCTTCCGAGCAAAGGCCACTGTTGTTGCCGCGGCGCTCGCTCATGGGATTGTTCCCGCCCATAATGTGACGCTTGATTTGAAGGATTTTGAAAAGACCAAAGCCGATGCGGCGCGCGCCCGGAATGAATTTGGGTTTTTAAGAATGTGGTCGATCTATCCAACGCAAATTGATGCCATTGTTCAAGCGATGACCCCCGATTTTTCGCTCATTTCCAAGGGGTGCGAAATTCTCCTTGCAGCTCAAAAGGCCAACTGGGGACCGATTCAGTTTGGCGGCGATTTGCACGACCGGGCCACCTATCGTTACTACTGGGAATTGGCGCAACGTACGCATCTCGCGGGCCAAAAATTGCCGGAAGAGGCTGAAAAAGCCTTTTTTGATTCTATTTGATACCTTGACATCATCATTTTTTATGATGCGATAATGACTTTTGTCATCAGTGAACCGATAGGTTTATCCTGCGGCAAACCTCTGGGGGTGAGATTATGAGGACGACCATTAACCTCGAAGGAGACCTGTTGGACAAGGCCAGAGCCATGGCTCAAAAATTAAGAAAGCCTTTTAGAAGGGTGATCAATGAGGCTTTACGGCTACCAGAATTGTTGGAGGAACAGGACCCCCCCCTTTCAAAGAGGATCGCCAAAGAAAGCATGTGCAAAAGGAAGATCAATAAAAAAGGCATACGGGTCTGTTATAAAATATAATAAAACTAGCCCCTTATCTCTACTATTCGTCAAAAAACCATACGTCAAAAAACCTACAGTTTACTTGATGTGTAATTGCTAATATGATCTCAAACAAGGGGGATCTATTTTAAATTGAGGTAAATATTATCCATATTGTTGGGGATATGGTGGAAACAATCTATGAAACTTAAAAACCAAGAAGGTTTTACATTGGTTGAAGTCATGGTCGTCATCATTGTGATGGCCCTGTTATCAGTTCTTGCCTTGCCTAGAGTGATATCCATCATCACTCAAGCTAAAAAGGCATCGGCTCATTCCATAGTCGCAGCTGTCAGATCCGGTATTGCGAATAACAAAATTGCTTCCATCTCGGAAGGAAACCCAACTGGAGTTTACCCGCTATTGATCACGAGTAACGCTTCCGGCGATGTGCTATGTGGAAATATCGTAGGAGGGTGCTTTAACCAAATCTTGCACACAGGTCAGCAGGTTACTGACAACCGATGGAATCAAACTCAAGCGGGAGGGCCAGGTGCCAATGCGATTTACGTTTTCGATAAGGCGGGATCAGCCGAGTGTACCTATACTTATAACGCAACCAATGGGACATTCCTGGCGAGCAATACCACGGGATGCCAATAACGGAACGGACGCAGAGTGAGTAGTTGAAATTACAAAAAAAGGTGCCTATAAAAAAATTAGTCAAGAAAAAAAACTTCTCCCTTGGCAATAAAAATGCTTTTTTGACTGATGGTCTCCGATGGTGAGACAGGCCTCCATGTCTTTAATCATCAACCTCTTTTTTCTTCAATGAATGGCTCTTGCTTTATCGAATCGCGCGGATTGACAAGCGGAATAAGCTGTAGTACCGATTTTTCCACTCATTTATGCCAACCCACGAAGCCATCAATCAGCCCCCTCCTCTTGCCGACATGAATCTCGACGCGTCCGATAAGGTTCTTGTGGAAACGGTGGAAATGTGATTTGTCTGGATGTTCTTCGCGCGATGCAAAAAGAACCGGAAACATGAGAGGCTTGTCTAACCGAAATTGAACTGGGACGCGGAGCTGACCAAATCATGAATACGACGGAAATAATTGCCGGAATAGAAAAAGCTGAAACTGCACTCGATTTGATGTGGAATCATCTTTCAGTCCCTTTATTGGACCGGCATCAGGTTTTAAGTTACGACGCCTGCTGGATTCAAAGTCTTCTTTCGGCCTCCCGGCAGATTGTCGATTTTGCCGAAAAGAACGGTGGCGAACTGGAACAAAAACTGGCCCGGTTTTACGTCGCCGATGTCCTACAGGAAATCTGTGGAAAATTTTCCCAGCATATTTCCCACATCGGGGCCACTCATGAACAGATGACTCAAACAATCTGGAGCGGGGAAGTCATGAAACTGATTGCGGAACATCTGGATCCCCAATTCTACCAGCCTTTGGCCCAATTGATTCATGACAGGAAAAGTGGAGGGGATTATGGCCTTTCAGACGATCAAAAAATGATCCGCGATACCTTTAAGAAATTTGCTGAAGAAAAAGTTTGGCCGATCGCCGAAAAAGTTCACCGACAAGACTGTTTGATTCCGGAAGAAATTATCAATGGTTTGAAAGAACTGGGATGTTTTGGTTTGTCGATTCCCCAACGGTATGGCGGCTTTCAGAACGATACAAAGCCGGATAACAGGGGAATGGTGATTGTGACCGAAGAATTAAGCCGGGGTTCTTTGGGGATTGCGGGAAGTCTGATCACGCGTCCTGAAATTTTATCCAAGGCTCTTCTGAAAGGGGGAACGGAGGAACAAAAACAAAAATGGCTCCCCCTTCTGGCCAGCGGCGAAAAAATGTGCGCGGTGGCGGTCACTGAACCGGACTACGGATCGGATGTCGCCAGCATGAAAGTGGCGGCCACCAAAACAAATGGAGGTTGGCTGATTAATGGGGTAAAAACCTGGTGTACGTTTGCCGGTTATGCGAACACCCTGATGGTTTTGGTGAGAACCGATCCCGACATGAGCAAGGGACACAAAGGGTTAACGATCATGATTGCCGAAAAACCATCGTTTGACGGTCATTCATTCAGTTATGATCAACCACCGGGGGGCCATATTGAAGGGAAAGCCATTGGGACGATTGGTTACCGGGGAATGCATAGTTACGAGGTTGCTTTTAAAGATTATTTTGTCCCAGATGAAAATGTGATCGGAGGGGAAGCAGGTTTGGGCAAAGGATTTTATCTTCAGATGGAAGGGTTTGCCGGCGGTCGTCTTCAAACCGCGGCGCGCGCTTTGGGAGTCATGCAAGCGGCTTTTGAAAAAGCGCTTCAGTATTCCACAGAGCGCCATGTCTTTAAACAGCCAATCTTTCATTATCAGCTCACCCAATACAAACTGGTAAAAATGGCGGCGATCATTCAAGCGTGCCGCCAGCTGACTTACTATTCGGCCAGCCTGATGGACAACCAGAAAGGAATGATGGAGGCCTCACTGGTTAAATTCTATGCCAGCAAGATTTCCGAATGGGTCACCCGCGAGGCCATGCAATTGCATGGCGGCTATGGTTATGCCGAGGAATATGCAGTCAGCCGTTATTTCGTTGATGCCCGTGTGTTTAGTATTTTTGAAGGAGCAGAAGATGTGTTGGCATTAAAGGTGATTGCAAAATCGTTGGTGGAAGAAAAATCAAAAAAATGATGACAACAAAAATCCCCTACCCTCCCTTTAAAGAATTGGCGCCCTTTCAGCCAGCTAATCTGGCGCGTGTGAAGTACCCCCAATATGGCCGAGTGCTCGAGGATTTCAACGAAGGAGAAGTTTTCTGCCACCCTCGTGGAATAACGATTACCCGAACCTTCGCCTTTGATTTTGTTACCACTTTCATGGAAACCAACCCGCTCTACTTGAACCGCGACTATGCCTTGGCTCATGGATTCAAAGATCAGGTGGTCTCTCCCCGGATGGTCATGAATATGGCCTTGTCGCTTGGGGTTCAGAATGATTCGGAGAAGGCGATTGCCAATCTCGGTTACTACAATGTTTGTTTTGCGAAGTCGGTTTATCCGGGCGATACCCTGCGGGCCTTCACCAAAGTCCTCAAAAGAGAAATGAAAGAAGGGGGAAAACCGGGCATCGTCACCATACGAACAGTCGCGATTAATCAAGAGAAGGACATTGTCCTCCAATACGACCGAAAAATCATGGTAGCCCCGGCCGGGAAGCAGAGTGCACCAACCACGATTCAGAACCAGCCTTTCCCGGAATTAAAGGAATTAATCATGCAACTGCCGGAACCGAAATCCTCCTATCCCACCGACTTGACCGGCATGAATACCTATTTTGAAAATTTTGATGTCGGCGATATCCTTGGTCATGCCAACGGTCGGACCATTACCGATGAACATTTTGAATGGACTTATAAAGTCATGAACACACACCCACTCCACTACGACCGGCTTTATTCCACTGCCCGAACGGGCGCTATGAGTGGCGAGCCGATTGTTTATGGGGGATTGGTGTTTGCCTGGCTTTGGGGGCTGGCCAGCCGCGATACGACAGAAAATGGGATTGCCGATTTTGGCTACACCGAAGGGTATCACACTCAACCAGCGGTGAGTGGAGACACGATTTATGCCATCTCCCGCGTGCTCGCCAAATCGGATGGGCCATCGGGTTATCATGCCGGTCTCGTAACTTTCCAATTAATCGGAATCAAAAACATCCGTCCCCCAGAAGCACTCGAAAAATATGGCGCTGATCTTTTCGTGAAGGAAAACGACAAGAAGAAATTAGGTAAAGAAAAAATTACGGAAAAAATATTCGAAATTGAACGAAGGGTATTGATTAAAAAGAAATCATTTCCTTGATATAAATCTGTTGTCTTTAAGATAAAAACGGTAGGGGAAATGAATTCCTTCCGAGATGCCAATACGGGATGTTGTAACAATTTCTTTCTTTCTCAGATGATTCTTTTCCAGAAAAAGAGGGGTTTGATTCAATGAGATGCCATTGTGTTCTTTGGTAATTCCCATCGCCAGTACCAGTTTTGCAGGACCGTTGCACAGATCTTCCACTCTCTTAATTTTCGGACGCCGTTTAAACATCAAATCAATTCCTTCCAACGGCTCGAGAGCTCTGATCAGTACCGCCTCCCCCACTCCTTCCGGCGCGGTCACGACATTAAAACAGTAATACATTCCATAAACAAAATAGACGTACGCATAACCGGGAGGGCCAAACATCACTTGATTCCGTTTTGTCATTCCCCGCGATGCATGACAGGCGGGATCGTCGGAAAGATAAGCTTCCGTCTCCACAATCCGCCCGACTGAAATTCCCTCTTTTGTTTCGTGAACTAGGTGCTGACCCAAAAGCCGGGAGGCCAATTCAATTGTTGGTTTACAGGAACTGATTTTAAAAATGACTCCCATGGTTCATCCTTTTATATTTGAGGGCAGGGGATAGATAGTAATGCCTCAGTTTCACCTTGCCAAGAGAATTAGCCCCCGAAGGGGGTTCAAGGAATGTAGCCGTGGTTACGGTTTTGGAAGGAAAAACTGAGGCATTACAGATTATCAGGCTAATCTCTTCCGGAAAGAAAAGGTTTCAAGATGCGGGTGTCGATTTTTTCCCCTGTGTAGAGGGCATCAAAGAGGCTGTGGGCATTTTGGTAGAACGAACGGATGAGATTGAGCCGGTCCAGAATAAAGGCCGCCTGTTCCAATTCGGGAGAATTTTTTTTGCCGTTCTTCCCCTCCTCCGCCAACTGACAACAATCCTCGATCATGTCGAGGCTGTCTTCAATATTTCTTCGAACCTTGTCAAAAAATTCCTTGATGATTTTCTGGGGAAGCGAATTGACCGCTTCGTAATAATCGCGCCTCGATCCTTTAACCCAAACCTTGCGGACCAGCTTGTAATCCTCCAGAATCCGAATGTTAATGCTGACATTCCCTTTGGAAACCCCCAGTTCATTGACAATGTCATCCAGCGACAACGGTTGGGGAGACAAAAAAAGAAGAGCATAAATCTGCCCGCAGACACGATTCAAGATGCCCAATAAAGAAGCTGAAATGCGCCCTGCACCATCGATAAAACTCTGGCGAGCCTGAAAAAGTTTGTCGTTTGTATTTGGGGCCCCTTCGGCCCGTTTGTTGCCACTCTCATTCATATGTTTCGGGCCTCAGATGGCCCTAAACCCCCCGCTCACAACCGGCAGAGCCGGATTGTTCGCTTTGACGCTCAAACCTATACAAGTTTCCTCTTCTTGACAAGAAAACTGATGCGCCAATAGAGAATATACCCTGTCATCGACCCGGTCAGATCAGCCATCCAGTCGAGCATGTCAATCTCTCTCCGAGGAATATGAAGCTGATGAAATTCGTCACTGGCGGCGGCAAAAGTGGAAAAAAAAAGGCCAAACAACCACCACCTGATTTTTAAAATGCGGTGCCAGTCATTCCAAAGAACAGCCCGTGACAGAAGGGCGCCCAAAATGCCAAATTCCATAAAATGAATGATCTTGTCGTGATGGATCAGAGGATCAAGAGCGGGATGAAAACGGGACAGGGACGAAAGAAAAAAAATAACTCCATAGTAAAAAAACACAGGGAGCCATCTTTTCAAGCGGTGTTGAGAGGTTAAAAAATTCAAAAGAATAGAAATAATGACGGAGCTACATCTTGTACTTGCCAAAATCTTCAGGCGACAAATTTTCCAGAATCTCCGCCCATTTTTGCTGTTTTAACTGCCCTTCGGGGGCCTGACTGGACAAATCAACCCGACGGGACTTGTCCATCACCTTCTTGTCCACAAAAATATCCGATTTGGTTCTTAAGGCAACGGCAATAGCGTCTGACGGGCGCGAGTCCATTACATATTCCTTTCCATCCTTGACGAGGTAGATCCGCGCAAAAAAAGTATTGTCCATCAGGTCGGTCACCTCAACTTTGGTTACTTGCACCCCCAGTTCCCGAAGAATATTGCGCAACAGATCGTGCGTCATCGGACGGGAGAGTTCAATTTTCTCCAGTTCGGTGGCAATGGCAGAAGCCTCAATGAGGCCAATCCAGATCGGAAGCGCCATCTTTTCCTCAAAATCCTTGAGGATGATGATCGGCATGTTGGTAAAGGGATCGATCGTCAATCCGGTCACCTTCATTTGAATCAAATCTGATTCTTTCATTATATACCTTCCCGCTCGCGTTGCTCGCGATGAAGGGAGCCCTCGAGCTCAGAACTGGCAAAGCCAGATTCTTCGGTACAGGGCGTCCGTGTTTGTTCTCCCATTAAAGAAAATGGATTAGCCTTTATTATTTTAATATTAACAAATTCTCCAATTATTTTTTCTTCATTGAATGCAGAAAGGCCTGTAAAATGCACAATCTTGTTGGTTCCGGTTCGTCCCATCCAGACCTTATCTTTCTGACTGTAAGACTCCACCAAAACTTCCTCAACGGTGCCTTCCAGTTTTTTGTTCTTCCCTTCAGAGATCTGCCTCTGAAAATTGTTGAGAATCTCAAGTCTCCGTGTCTTCTCAGCCATTGGAACATCATCAGCCAGTTGAAACGAAGCAGTTCCCGGCCGGGGGGAGTAAATAAATGAGTAGCTCGAATCAAAACCGACCTTGTCTATCAAGTCAAGGGTGGCTGAAAAATCTTCTTCGGTTTCGCCCGGATACCCTACAATAAAATCAGTTGAAAGGGCAATAGCAGGGAGAACATTTTTTAAACTCTCTATGATTTTCAAATAATCTTCCCGCGTGTAATGCCGGCGCATGGCAGATAAAATCCGATTGCTCCCCGACTGGACCGGAAGATGAAAATGGGGGGAGAGAGATTGGAGCGTCCGGAATTTTTCAACAAGGTCATCATCCACATCTTGAGGATGGGAGGAAGTAAAACGAAGCCTGCGAATCCCGGTTTCCCCATCAATCCGCTCCAGCAATTGGGAAAAAGAAATTCCGTTTCCCTTTTTTCCGTACGAATTGACATTTTGCCCCAAGAGGGTCACCTCCTTCACTCCCAGCTCCACCAATTGTCTGATTTCCGAGACAATATCATTGGCCGGTCTTGAAACCTCGGGCCCCCTCACCCGCGGCACAATGCAAAAAGAACAGACATTGTCGCACCCCTTCTGGATGGTCACAAAAGCCTTTACCCTGTTTTCTTCCTCATGCGGAAGGAGATTCACAAACTCAAAATCTTTTCGTGAATCAAAACAGGTCCGAACAACGGGAGGATAGTTCGTCGTTCCCCGCTCCCCGCTCCCCCCCCGCCGCATCCGGACTTCCTTGACCATGTCGGGAAGATGTCGAATGGCATCCGGACCAAAAACCAGATCCAAAAAAGGAAAACGTTTGATGAGATTTTCTTTTTCCTGCTGGGCCACGCATCCGGCAAGCCCCAGAATCAGACCCGGATGCTCTTCCTTGATCAGGCGAACGCGGCCCAAATCGCTGTAAATTTTGTGGACCGCCTTTTCACGAATAGCGCAGGAATTGAGGAGAATCAGATCGGCATCCCACGGGTTGGTTGATTTTTCAAAACCTGCCCGCCTTAACAGCCCCTGCATCTGGAGAGAGTCCTGCTCGTTCATCTGACAACCGTAGGTTTTGATGTAAGCTTTTTTCAAAAATCTTCGACTTTCAGGTTGTTTACAATCCTCTCCACCTCCTGATCAAGTTCCACTTCGTCCATGATATCATGAAATTCCTCCGCGCCGTAGAATTCCTCCGCCTTGCGCTGAAACCGATCACCGTCCCGCAGATCCTGCTTGATCGCCTCTACATAATTGTCCGGATGTCTTTTCATGATATGCTCGACATATTTATTAAGACTGGAAATCGCCTTTTTTCTCTGCTTTTCCCGTATTTTTTTCCAGTTCTTCAGGTAGTGGAGGCGGCAATAACCCAGAGTTGTTTGCTCGTTGCAACAACCATCCTCTTTGCAGAGTTTAATTATTTTTTTTGACATTGCAATTGGGGGACTGGCCGCTGGCCTCCCCCAAACCCCATTACGGATTCGCTCAGACTGGTAAAGCCAGATCTTTGCTCATGACAACTTGCCCGGAATCATGAAATTCAATAATAATTCTAATAACTTAGATTATCGCCTTCACTTTTTTGTAAAGAAGTTAATCCCAATTGTCAAGGAGAAACAGGGGGTTTGGGGTTCTTCTGACGGTCATGGGCCTTTCGCATAGCCATTTCAAAACGCTGTTTCTTCTTTTCAAAAAGGGATTTTTCCTCTTCAATTTCTTTTTTAAGATTCTCTCCCATCACCTGTTTGATTTTGCTTTTCAGGTAGCGACGATCCTGTAGTCGAGTCCAGACTAAAAACGCAACGGAAAGAACGAAGAGAAAAATAAAAAGAGTGAGCCACATGAATCCCTCACGGGTTTGATGAATCAAATTCGGGCTTGATAAATCAAGCCCCTGCCACTTTTAACAATTCTTCTTTAATCTGTTTTAATTTTTCATTCGACATGATTTTTTTTCCAAACAGATCTTTCACATAAAAAACATCACTCACCTGCTCTACTTTGGTGGAAATTTTGGAAACATCCACATAACAACCCATCCGGTTTAAGGTGCTCATGACTTCATACAAAAGGCCCAGGCGGTCGTGGGCATAAATGTCGATTACGGTATAGTAGGCCGATACATCATTATCAATGGCCACGCGGCTCTCTGCTTTCTGGACCGGTTTTTTGGCCAGATAATGAGGGACTTCCTTCCTGGCCAACAACTCATCGACTTTCATCCTTCCATGCAAGACCTCCTTTAATTCATGTGCAATCCCCTCGAATTTTTCCCACTGCGGGATCGGTTTTCCCCCGGCATCGGTCACTCCCACAAGGGCGAGCAGGTGGCCGTCGGTTGTCTGAAAAGCGTCCATCTTGAGAATGTTGACGGAACGAGCCAGCATCACGCCGGTCACCTGGGCCAAAACTTGCGGCGAATGAACGGTATAAATCATGATCTCATTTAAATTCTGCGCCGCAGAATAACGTTGCTGGACCAGAACCTCTTCACTCCTCGCCTGGCTGACAAGTTGAAAATGGCGCTCAATATTCTCATCGCTCGATGCGAAAAAATAACGGGGAGGCATCATGGAAAAAAACCGGCCGACTGTCTCCCTGTTGTGACGTTCTCCCATCCGCGACAGCAAAGATTCCTTCACCCTGGCGACCCGCTCCCTGGTTTTTTCCATTGAAAATTCCCCCCGGCTGATCACCTCCCTTGTTTTGAAGTATAACCGCTCCAGCAAAGTTCCTTTCCAGTCGGTCCATGAATTGGGACCGACAGCCCGCATGTCCCCCCAGGTCAGCAAAAAAAGCATGTTCAGCCGGTCCACGGTCCCCATTGAACGGGCAAACTGGATGATCAGCTCCTGGTCTTCCAGGTCGCGTCTCTGCGACAAGTGAGGCATCATAAGATGGGAGAGAACCAGAAATTCGACCGTTTTTTGCTCCTCCTCGCTGTATCCCAGCCTTTGAGTCAGCTTGTTGGCAATCACGGCTCCCTTAGTTGAATGGCTCCCCCCCTCCCCCTTGCCGATATCGTGCAAAAAAAGACCCAACGTCAAAAGTTCCGGTTGAACAACTTCACGCAGGGCCTCCCTGAAGATTTTGAATTGATCTCCATACTCCCCCTTTGCCAACTTGGACAGTTCGTTGACCGCAAAAATCGAATGGGTATCGATGGTATAGATATGATAAACGTCATGCTGAACACGGCAGAGAACCTTTTTAAATTCCGGCAGCCATTCTCCCAGCACTTGAGTGTCATGCATTTCCATCAACACTTTTCCCAGATTATCGTAAGCATTCATCATCGATCGGAACGATCGAATTGCTTTTTCGTTCGACAGAAGCTTGTCTTCAAATAGATAGAGTGAACTACGGATCAAATCTTTGGTCTCAGGATGAAGAGACAAGCCTGTTTTTTGGACCTGCTCAAAAATCTGGATCAAATTTAAAGGATTTTTTTCAAAAACGTTTTTTTTGCGAACACTGATCTGATCTTCCGCAATATGGAACTGATCCGATATCGGAATAGTCAAAAATCTCTTGAAAATATTTTGTTTTCTCCAGGTCATTCTTCGAATAACCGTGTCGGTAACCCGATGAACCTGCTGGACGGTCCGATAGTAATCCTGCATGAATTTTTCGACAGCCAGAATTCCCGAATAGTCCGAATACCTTAATCTTTTGGCTATTTCCTCCTGATAGGAAAAACCCAGAGTATCTGATTTTTTTCCGACAAGCAGATGCAAATGATTGCGAACCATCCACAAAAAATTCAGACCATCGAGCAGATGCTGATATTCATCCCCTTTAAACAATCCTTCCTTTTTTAATACATCCAACCCCCCTTCCATTCCCTGAATTTTGGCAATCCAGCTCAAAAGCTGAATGTCCCTCAACCCCCCCAGACTGTCGCGGACATTGGGCTCCAGAAGAAAAACAGCCCCCCCCAATT
The DNA here is from genome assembly GCA_005240075.1 of Nitrospira sp. GTDB lineage: Bacteria > UBA10199 > UBA10199 > UBA10199 > SBBF01 > SBBF01. The sequence continues at coordinate 8,828 of SBBF01000001.1, read as the reverse complement.
TTTGAATCCTCTCCTTCCATTCATCCAGTTTCATTTTCATCAGTTTTTTTTGGGCCGTTATCGGGGATATGGTCTTTTGAATCGTTTTTTTAAGTTCTGCAAAAAGCGATAAATCGCCCGTAATGTAACGGGCATCCAGGAGGGAGGTCATGATGGTCACGTCGTCAAAAAAAAGTTTTTTACATTCCCCAACCGTCCGGACGGCATAGCCGACATCCAATCCCAAATCCCAGAGAGGATAGAGAACCTTCTCGGCAAAAACCTTCAGATCCCCCTTTTTGTTTTTGAACAAAAAAAGGAGATCGATGTCGGAATGAAGACTCATCTCCTCCCGGCCATATCCCCCCTGGGCAATGAGGGCCACCGGAAAAACCTCTCCCTTTTTGAAGGGAAGAACACCAGCCGCCTGATAAAAAAGATGTACCATCAACCGATCGATCATCTGGCTCCGGAGAGCCATCAAGCTGTCCGAACGGCAATTTTTAAACAGAAGATCCTCAAAACATTTCTGGCACCGCACCAGATAGTTCTTGTAAGAATGAGAATCACTCCCCTGAATGGAAGGAAGATACCGGTCAAAATCTTCCGGAAGGAGTTGAAAGGAATCGAATCGTTCTTCGGCTCTGGCCAACATGCTATAAATTATATCCTCTTTTCCCGGCACCCTCAAAATAACTCTTTACCCCCCGCGCAATCCCCTGCGCAATCGAAAGCTGGTAGGAGCGATTGGCCAATCTTTTGGCCTCGGGAAGATGGCTGACAAAAGAGGTCTCAATCAAAACTCCCGGACATTTGGCGTCAACCAACACATAAAAAAGAGCGGTCTTGACCCCCAAATCATGAATACCTGAATAATTTCTCTTTAACTGGCCCACCAGATTTTCCCTGATCAGATTGGCCAGGATGGCCGATTCCTCGGTTGACGCGTTCTGGATCATGCGGGCGATCACCCCCTGCGTCAAGGGTTCCTCCGCACCCGGCAAGCCCATTTCGTTTTCCCGGCGGGCGAGTCTTCTGGCTGCCTCCGATGTCGCATTATTCAGGTAATAGACTTCCACTCCCCTCGCCCTTTTGTTTTCCGAGGCATTCGCATGGATCGATAAAAAAAGATCGGCCGATTTTCTGCGGGCAAAAAGATTGCGGTCCGCAAGGGAAATATACCGATCATCCTGTCGCGTAAAATAAACCCGGGCGGGCATGATTTTTTTAATCTCCAAAGCCACCTTTTTGGAAATCTGCAACACCAGATCTTTTTCACGGTATTTTCCAAAACCAACTGCCCCCGCATCTTTTCCCCCGTGGCCAGGATCGATGACAATCACCACCGGTTTGGGAGCTGGTGAAGCGGGAGCAACAGGCAAAACTTTTTGAACTTCGGACGGAGTTTCTTCACTTACTACCTTCTTAAAAACGGCATCGAGAGAAGCTTCATCGTCAGCTAGAAGCGGAACAGACAAGAGAAAAAGAAATAAAAAAAAGCAGGAGGTGACAGGCATTGAATTTTACTTGGTGATCAGCGTCACACAATCAGCCCGATCGCTCGACCCTTTTTCCATTTCCTTGTAGGCAATGCCCAATGCCTGTTTTTCGTAGGAAATATGAATCTCGCGCCCCTCCCGTTTGCTGTCCAGGTCGCGATTGGGGATTTTGCGGATGGCCGAATCTCCTGGTTTTTGGCAAAAAACTGTCAACCCGTCCAGTTCATCATAGAGATTTCCGCTCTCCGTGATCACATCCTTGGATTCCATTCCCACCACTCTTTCGTAATATTCACAGACAAACTGCTTGGGGGTTCGTGAAAAATCGGAGGCCAAAATCACATCGTTGGTGGGGGAAATGCAAACGGCGCTGACCGCGTCCACATGATCCTGATCTTTCATGTCGGTGTAGGCCACCCCCAATTGGCGATGATTTTCGGGGCAACAGATCATGTGGTATTTGCGGCCGTTGCCTGAACAGTCATTCTGGGGCTCTATCGTCCCGCCGCAGGCCCCCATTTGGGAATAAACGGGAAAAGAGAAACAAAAAACAACTCCAACAGTTATTAAGTGAAGAAGGAATGTTTTCATAGAAAGGGAGACATAGCATACCTGACAACCACTTGCATTAGAAAAAAGTTTGTGCCACCGATGGTAGAGAACAATTGATCCAATAGAGCCAATCATTCACATCTTCCGAAGTTGACGGATTATCCCCTCCTTCTTCAGTAAAATTGTTTTAAAAAAGCGTTCATCGTCATCCCTCCTGTTTTTTTGATTCTACTATTTTTTAATGACGAAGTCTTTTTTTTCTGACCAAAAAATTGTTGTCCAAAAAATTGTTTGCCTCTTCCTGCCTTATGTTCCTAAAATAAGATGATGCAACCTCGCTTGACCCGAGCTGAACAAGAAGCTGTTGATTACGGCATTGATCTCAATCTCCTTCTTCTCAATCTTGAGCTGACAGTTCAACAAAGAATCGAACAACACCAAAGGGCGCTTGACATGGTCAATGAATTGAAGAAGAACTTTGATCGACTGCATGGAATCCCTCCTGAATCTTCTCAAAATTCTGACTGAATCTGATATCGATTTTGTGATCATCGGTGGATTTGCCGCCATGATTTACGGTTCGTCGCAAGTCACTCAAGATATTGACTTGTGCATTGCCATGAATCCAGAAAATATTGAAAAATTCCGTAAAACACTTGGCCCTTACCATCCGGTCCATCGCATGACTCCCCAAAAGCTTTCTTTTCTCAAACATCCTGAAGAACTCAAGGGAATCAAGAATCTGTATGTCAAAACAGATCTGGGCGTGCTGGACATTTTGGGTGAATTACCGGGAGTCGGTTCCTATTCTGAAATCGCCTCTCGGGCTATCGACACAGAATTCCTCGGACATAAGGTCAAATTAGTTTCAATAGATGACCTCATCAAATCAAAGAAAATCGTCGGCCGCCCCAAGGACCATGCGACAGTACTGGAACTCAACGTTATCAGAGAAAGATTGAAAAAATGAATTTTCATAATTTTTTTCATCATTTTTGGCTTTACAGAATTCTTCTCACCAAGTAAAAGGGGCGCACTTTTTGAATGGTCATTCATTGAAAAGTTCCAAATAAAAAAGTGCTTTCAACTCTCGAACAGCGAATACTCAAAGGGGTGGGGCTTCTCCTGATTGTGGGATTGGCAGGAACGGTTATTTTCCTGAATCGCTTGGGAGTGAACGTAGGATATGCGCCGACCCAGCCGATTCTGTTCAGCCACAAAAAACATGCGGGGGACAACCAGATTCCCTGCATGTATTGCCACGCCAACGCCGACAAATCGCGGCACGCAACCGTGCCGGAGTTGAGTGTTTGCATGAATTGCCATTCGGTGGTCAAAACCGACAGCCCGTTAATTCAACAGGTGCAAAAGGCTTATAAAGAAAATAAACCGATTGAATGGATCAAGGTTCATGATTTGCCTGATTTTGTTTTTTTCAATCATAAAAGGCATATGGCCAAAGGCATTGATTGCGCTACTTGTCATGGTGATGTGAAGAACATGGACAAAATAACGCAGGTGGAAACGTTAAATATGGGTTTTTGCGTGAATTGCCACAGAGAAAACAAGGCACCGACAGATTGTTATACCTGTCATCATTAAACGTAAGGGCGAACCTTGTGTTCGCCCATGATTAAGGGCGATCATAAAGATCGCCCCTACAATAAATAATGATAAACAAAAATTACTATTGGGGATCATTAGACGAACTCCATCAAACCGCTGACGATCAGGAAAGCGTTGGCAAAGAATTTCCTTCACCTCCCCAGGAGCAAGAAGTCACTGAAATGGAGCGGCGGGAATTTTTAAAGCTGATGGGGGCCGGTTTTCTTCTCTCAGCGGCTGTCTCCTGCGCTCGTCCGGTCGAAAAAATTATTCCCTACGTCAACAAGCCGGAAGAAATCACCCCCGGCATCGCCAACTGGTACACGTCAACCTGCATGGAATGCTCCGCTGTCTGCGGCCTGATCGTTAAAACAAGGGAGGGGCGCCCGATCAAGGTGGAAGGGAACCGGGACCATCCTCTGTCCAAAGGGGGGTTGTGCGCCCGAGGGCAGGCAGGCATTCTCAATCTCTACGACCCTGACCGGCTGAAAGGTCCGGGGAGAGTGAATCAGGGGGAAATGCAAGAGGCTTCATGGACTGATCTTGATCGGGAGATTGGCCAGAAGTTGGCACAAATAGCGGGGTCAGGGGGGAGAGTGGTTCTTCTAACCGGCGCCCTGACCAGTCCCACCACCAAAAAGTTGATCGATGAATTTCTGCACAGATTTCCAAACAGCCGGCATGTCTCCTTCGAAGCGGTCGTGCCTGAAGAAATCGCACGGGGACAGGAATTGTCTTATGGTCAAAAAATAGTCCCCCATTACGATTTCAGTAAAGCCGATTTTATTTTAAGTTTGGGAGCCGATTTTCTGGGAACTTGGCTCTCGCCAGTCGAATTCGCCAAAGATTTTTCTCGCGGCCGTCGGGCTGAAAAGGGGAAAATGTCCCGTCTGGTCTGTGTGGAATCGCTCCTCTCTTTAACCGGCACAAACGCTGACAGTTACCTGTCAGTGAGAGCGGGAGATGAAACCAAAGTCGCTTTAAGTCTCGCCCACGAAATTCTGGTCGTGGAGCAAAAGTCTTCCTGGACGGAAAATAAAGAGATCACTTCTTTCTTAAGCCCTTATTCGATTGAAAAAGTGTCCCAGGAAACAGGACTTGAAGCCAGGAAACTCAAAGATCTTGCCCACGATCTCTGGCAGCACAGGGGAAAAGGAGTTGTACTGGGAGGGGCTATTAAGGGGAAAAATGCTCTCTCTCTGCAAATCGCTGTCAATCTTCTCAATTCAATTTTGGATAACGAGGGAAAAACAGTTGTCGCAACTCCTTCTTCCAATCAGGCGCAAAGCTCCTATGCTGATCTGCTGCATCTCCACGCCGATTTGAAAAACGGCAATGTTTCTGCTCTGTTGATTTATAAAACCAATCCGGTTTATTCACTGCCGGCTGATTTTGACTTTTCAAATCTGATTCAAAAAGTCCCACTCGTTGTCAGTTTTTCAGATCGATTGGATGAAACCGCTTCTTTGAGTCATTATGCATGCCCCGCAAACAACCCTTTTGAATCGTGGGACGACGCCAACCCGGTAACAGGGCTTTTTACCCTGGTTCAACCGACCATTCAGCCTTTGCATAACACTCGATCATTTCAAGACACCTTGCTTGCCTGGAAAGGAGACATGCGGGGATGGTTTAACTACCTTAAAAACAACTGGCAGGCTACCATTTACAAAGGAACCCAATTGTTTGAAGCTTTTTGGGAAGAAACTTTGCAGACCGGATTCTATCAGCAGGAAACAATTCCATCGACCGCACGCTCTTTCCAACCCTCTTCCCTCCAACATATTTCCAGAGTCAATGGAATCAAAGAACTTCTTCTCACCCTTTATCCGTCAGTGGCACACTATGACGGAAGATCGGCCAACAATGCCTGGCTGATGGAACTTCCCGATCCGATCACCAAAGTGACCTGGGACAATTATTTGTCGATAGCCCCTCAGAAAGCAGAGGAGATGAATCTCAAAGAGGGGGAAGTAGTAAGCATCTCCACGGAAAACTATTCTTTGGAACTCCCCGTTTTGATTCAACCGCGCCTCCATGAAAACAGTGTCACAGCCGCTGTTGGTTTTGGGCGTCTGAACGTGGGTTCTGTGGGAAACAAGGTGGGCAGAAATACTTATCCCTTTCAATCAATAAAGGACGGCTTTTTGGAATGGGGAGGGTTACCGGTCCAGAGTCTTCAAAAAACCGGCAAGCATTATCGACTAGCTGTGACCCAAGGGCACCATCGCATCGAGGGGAGGCCGATCATTCAGGAAACTACTTTTGATGAATTCCAAAAAAATCCGGAATCGGGAGCCTGGCACGCTCAGACTCTCCCGACTTTTTGGCCCAGGCATGAATATAAAGGATACCGGTGGGGCATGGCGATCGATCTTTCGGCCTGCATTGGATGCAACGGGTGCATGGTGGGATGCCAGTCGGAAAATAATGTTCCGGTGGTCGGCAAGGAGCAGGTTTTGATTGGAAGGGATATGCATTGGCTCAGGATTGATCGCTATTACAGCGGACCGGAAGACAATCCGGAAATAACCTATCAACCGATGCTTTGCCAACACTGTGAAAACGCCCCCTGCGAAACGGTCTGTCCGGTTATTGCGACAGTGCACAACGATGAAGGACTGAATGAGCAAATCTACAACCGTTGCGTTGGAACCCGTTATTGTTCCAACAACTGTCCTTATAAAGTTCGTCGATTTAATTATTATGATTTCTGGCGAGATGAGGCTTATCCTCTTCATGTCCGTGAACCAATTGATCAACTTTTGAATCCCGATTTAACGGTGCGGAGCCGGGGGGTCATGGAAAAATGCACCTTCTGCATGCAACGGATCAGACAGGCTAAAGATCAGGCCAAGGATGAAGGGAGAAGTGTGAAGGATGGAGAAATCCTCACCGCCTGTCAGCAAAGCTGTCCCACCGATGCGATTGTATTTGGTGATTTGAATGATCCAGAAAGTTTGGTTTCCAAACTCAAAAAATCACCGCGCGGCTATCATGTGATCGAGGATTTAAACACCCAGCCGCAGGTGACTTATTTGAGAAAAGTGAGGAATGCGTAGGGGCGACCTGGCGGGACGCCCGTACTATAAAAATGGAAATTCGTGGAAATAAAATCATCACGGAACCGCTCGTTAACCCGGAGCAGACCTATGCCGACGTGAACGCCGACGTCTGCAAACCGCTCGAATCTTTTCCCACCAAAAAGTGGTGGGTCTGTTTTTTGATCGCCTCCGGTTCTCTTCTCATTGGTTCTGCTTTGGCCACGGATATGTTTCGACGGGGGCTGGGAGTTTTGGGATTGAACCAGCCAGTTGGCTGGGGGGTTTTTATCACCAACTTCGTTTTCTGGATTGGTATCGGTCATGCCGGAACATTGATTTCCGCCATCCTTTTTTTGTTCCGCCAAAAATGGAGAACCGCCATCAACCGCTCGGCTGAGGCGATGACCATCTTTGCCGTCATGACAGCCGGCCTTTTTCCAGTGATTCATACGGGGAGGCCTTGGTACGCGTTTTGGCTTTTCCCTTATCCCAACCAGCGAGAGCTTTGGGTTAATTTCCGTTCTCCTCTGGTATGGGATGTGTTTGCGGTATCAACCTATTTTACCATCTCCCTCTTGTTCTGGTACGTTGGTCTGGTGCCTGATATCGCCTCCGTGCGGGATCGGTGCAAAAACCAAATCAGAAAATTTATCTATACAGTTCTTTCTCTGGGCTGGCGAGGAGAAGCGCGCCATTGGAATCATTACGAGATGGCCTATCTTCTGCTGGCGGCTCTCAGCACTCCGTTGGTTCTCTCTGTGCACAGCATCGTCAGCTTTGATTTTGCCGTCTCCATTCTCCCCGGCTGGCATACAACGATTTTCCCCCCTTACTTTGTGGCAGGCGCCATTTTTTCCGGATTTGCAATGGTCGTAACGCTCCTTGTTATTGCCCGCGAAGTTTTCAACCTTAAAAATTACATCACCCTCTATCATATGGAGAACATGAACAAGATTATGCTCTTAACCGGAATGCTAGTTGGCTATGCCTATCTGATGGAGCTCTTTATCGCCTGGTATTCCGGAAATCCCTACGAAAGGTTCATCTTTGCAAACCGTGTCGGAGGCCCCTTTGCCTGGTCTTACTGGATCATGATGACCTGCAACGTCATTGTCCCCCAAATCTTCTGGGTCAAAAAATGGCGTCGCTCGATTCCGATCATGTTTGTCGCCTCTCTGCTCATCAATATTGGAATGTGGTTTGAACGATTTACCATTATCGTTACATCGCTTCATCGTGATTTCCTCCCCTCCAGCTGGGATTACTATATTCCAACCCGCTACGACTGGGGAATCACGCTGGGGAGTTTTGGGTTCTTTTTTACTTTCTTTCTGATTTTCTGCCGAATTTTGCCCACCATCGCCATGTTTGAAGTGAAAGCGATTATGAAATTTGGGAAGAAGGAATATGGAGAGTTGGGGGATTGAATGAGTAAAAAAAGCAAACAAAAAGCAACCGGATTGCTGGCTATTTTTGAAAATCCGGGCGATTTGGTGAATGCCGCCAAAAAAATCAGCGGCCGGATGGCGATCAACAAGGTGGAAGCCTATAGCCCCTTTCCGGTTCATGGGCTGGATCATGCTCTCGGATTGAAACGCTCCTGGATTCCGTGGGTCACACTCGTTTTGGGACTCGCCGGATGGTGTCTCGGTTTTATTTTGCAGGCTTGGACATCGGCTGTGGACTGGCCTTTAAACGTTGGAGGAAAACCGTTTGTTTCCTGGCCTGCTTTCATTCCGGTGACTTTTGAATGCATGGTTTTGATTGGAGGGATTGCAACAACGATCACCCTTTTTGCCGCCTGCTCCCTCCCCCGCTTTGACAAACCGGTGCTGGATCATTCTTTAACGAATGATCGTTTTGCCCTGTTTGTCGATCGAACGGATGTCAACTTTGACGAAAAAAGGGTGGAAGAAGTTTTGAAAGAAACGCATGTTTCAGAAATTAAAAATATTTTGTAAATTCGCCGCCCCGATTTTTATGTTGTCCTGTTCCAATCCGGAGAGGCCAGAGCGGGTTTTTATGCCCAACATGGTTGATTCCCCCGCTGTCAAAGCGCAGGAAACCGTGATGAAGACGCCTCCCGAGGGAACATTACCGATGGGATATGACCGCTACCCCTACCAAAAAGAAGAGGGAGATCGGGCCG
>SBBF01000051.1 GCA_005240075.1 Nitrospira sp. | reverse complement strand
GATTTTGTGGGGGGGGAAGATTTGATCCAGAAAATTCAGGGGGGGTGGATGGAGTTTGACCAGGTAGTGGCGACCCCCGATATGATGGCGGTTGTCAGTAAAGTGGGAAAAATTCTGGGGCCCCGGGGTTTGATGCCCAACCCTAAAACAGGGACTGTGACCTTTGATATTGGCAAGGCGGTCAAGGATTGCAAGGCGGGCAAGGTTGAATTCAAGACCGACAAGGCGGGGATTGTCCATTGTGGAATTGGCAAGGTTTCTTTTGGCCCGGAAAAAATCAGAGAAAATCTTTTGGTCTTCCTGGAAAATATTGGAAAGATGAAACCGTCCACATCGAAGGGGACTTTTTTCAGGGGATTGGCGATTTCGGGAACGATGAGTCCTGGAGTGCGGGTCGATTTAGCCTCGGTTGAAGCCAGTTTATAAATTAAGGAGAGATCAGATGAATAAAGCGAGCAATCTGGCTTTGCCAGTTGCGAGCGCGGGGTTTGGGGGCCATCTGAGGCCCGAAATAGAATAACGAGAATAGCATCGTACGGGCCGAAGGGGCCCCCATTATGAATAGAACCGAAAAATCGGCAGAAATCGAATTGCTCAAGGGGAAATTTGCAAAGGCCCCACTGATGATTTTGGCCGATTACAAGGGGCTTAAGGTTGAACAGTTCAATCACTTCAGACGAAAATTGGAAGAGCAGGGTTCAACTGTTAAAGTGGTTAAAAACAGATTGGCCAAGATTGCGATTCAGGGAACCGAGTTGTCGGTTCTGTCCGATTATTTCAAAGGGACGACATCGGTGACCACTTCCGGCGTTGATCCGGTGGGTCCAGCCAAAGTTTTTACGGAATTTGTCAAAGATCATGAAGCGGTCAAGTTTAAAGCGGGCTTCATGGCAGGGAAGGTTCTTTCCAGGGGGGAGATTGAGGCTTTGGCCAAACTCCCCAGCCGGGAAGAATTGATTGCTAAAATGTTGGGATCGATGAGGACTCCCGCCCGGAATTGGGTGAATGTTTTGGCCCAGATTCCACGGCAGGTGGTGAATGTTTTGGCCGCGATTCGAGACCAAAAAGAGAAAGGATAAATTTTTTAGGAAATTTGTTAGGAAGTTTGGTGTACGTAGGGGCGAACTTTATGTTCGCCCGTTAAAGATGGGCGATCCTTGGATCGCCCATTAGAATTGGGCGAATGCCCATGAAAATGGGGCGAATACAAGATTCGCCCCTACGTGACAAGCGACTAGCAACAAAAAACATGGTAGAACTAAATACGGAACAAATTGTTGATGCGGTATCCAAAATGACCGTTTTAGAGGTCTCCGAACTTGTCAAAAAGTTTGAGGAGAAATTTGGCGTTTCCGCCTCCGCTCCGGTGGCTGTGATAGCTGGCGGTGGAGCGGGTGCGGCTGCTGCGGCGCCTGCCGAAGAAAAAACCGAATTTACCGTTGTATTGTCTGCCTCGGGGGACAACAAGATCGGCGTCATCAAGGAAGTGCGGGCGATTACCGGTTTGGGGTTGAAAGAAGCCAAGGACCTGGTTGACGGCGCTCCCAAGACCATTAAAGAGGGGCTCTCCAAAGCCGATGCTGAAAAAATAAAAGTTCAGCTGGAAAAAGCCGGGGCAAAGGTTGATCTCAAATAACTTGTAGGGGCAAACTTCATGTTCGCCCGTTAAAGAGGGCGATCACAAGGATCGCTTTTACATTATTAAGGAGTTGTTATGTCTTCGATTACGGCAGGGAATTTCCGTCTGCGGAAGGATTTTTCGCGGATTGAGAAAATCATCGATCTTCCCAACTTGATCGAGCTTCAAAAAAAATCGTACGCCCGGTTTTTGCAACTGGATGTCCCTCCTGAAAAAAGGGAAGATTCCGGGTTACAGGCAGTTTTCAAGAGCGTCTTTCCCATTCGCGATTTTAACAACACCGCCTCGCTCGAATTTGTCAGCTATACCCTGGACAAGCCAAAGTACGAGGTCAATGAATGTCGGCAGAGGGGGATGACCTATGAAGCTCCTGTCAGGGTGATTGTTCGTCTTGTTGTCTGGGATACCGATTCCGAAACCGGTTCGCAGACCATACGGGATATCAAGGAGCAGGAGGTTTATTTTGGGACGATTCCCCTGATGACAGAAACCGCCACGTTTGTGGTCAATGGAACGGAACGGGTGATTGTTTCCCAGTTGCATCGCTCCCCCGGCATCTTTTTTGAACATGACAAGGGGAAAACCCACGCGTCCGGCAAGCTTCTTTATTCCGCCCGGGTGATTCCCTACCGCGGTTCCTGGCTTGATTTTGAGTTCGATGCCAAGGATCTTCTCTATGTCCGGATTGACCGCAGACGAAAACTCCCGGTCACGGTTCTCTTAAGGGCGTTGGGATTATCCACGGGCGAGATCCTTAATTTTTTCTACATGGCTGAAACCATTCACATCGACGGAAAAAAATTGACCAAGGAAGTGGTGTCCGATGTTCTCCGGTATCAACGGGCCACCTACGACGTGAAGCACCCCAAAACCGGCGAGCTACTGGTCCGAAAAGACCGCAAATTTACCCCGCAAGCGTTGGAACGGATGGAAAAGGCGAAGGTGAAAGAACTGGAGGTCAATGAGGAAGAGATCATTGGGAGGGTTTTCGCGCAAGATATCGTTGACAAACAGACCGGTGAGATTCTGGCATCTTTGAATGAAGTTCTGACGGAAGACAAACTGGAAAATTTGAGAAAAAGAAAAATCGCCTCCCTCCCCCTTCTCTACATCGATACCCTGAATGTAGGCCCTTACATTCGCGCCACTTTGCTGGCCGACAAGATTCAAAGCCCTGAGGAGGCGGTGATTGAGATTTATCGTCGTTTGCGTCCGGGCGATCCTTCCACGCTGGAAGTGGCCACCCATCTTTTTGAGAATCTTTTTTTCAACCCGGAACGCTACGACCTCTCCCGCGTGGGGAGATTGAAGATCAACCACAAGTTTGGCTTCCGGATTCCCCTGGAAGTGACCACCCTCCGCAAGGAAGATATTTTGTCGATTGTCAAATACCTGGTCAATCTCAAAGATGGTATCGGGACAGTGGATGATATTGACCATCTTGGAAACCGGCGGATCCGTGCCGTCGGGGAACTGCTGGAAAACCAGTATCGGATTGGTCTGGTCAGAATGGAACGGGCAATCAAGGAGCGGATGAGTTTGCAGGATATTGAAACCCTGATGCCGAATGATTTGGTGAATGCCAAGCCGGTTTCAGCCGTTGTGAAGGAATTTTTTGGTTCCTCCCAGCTCTCCCAGTTTATGGATCAAACCAATCCACTGGCAGAGATTACACACAAGCGGAGATTGTCAGCCTTGGGGCCAGGGGGCTTGACTCGGGAGAGGGCTGGCTTTGAGGTGCGCGACGTTCATGCCACCCACTATGGCCGGATTTGTCCGATTGAAACTCCCGAGGGGCCGAATATCGGTTTGATTGCGTCTCTCTCGACCTATGCCCGCGTGAACGACTTTGGATTTATTGAGACCCCTTATCGAAAAGTTGTTGATGGAAGAGTGAGTAGTGACGTGGCCTACTATTCGGCGTTAGACGAGGAAAATCATGTCATCGCTCAGGCCAATGCCCAGGTGGATGACAAGGGGTATTTTACAAGCGACATGGTCAGTTGCCGGAAAAATGGGGAATTTGTGATGGTCAACAAGAAGGCGGTCGATTTGATGGATGTTTCTCCCAACCAGCTGGTGAGCATCGCCGCCTCTCTGATTCCCTTCCTGGAACATGACGATGCGAACAGGGCGTTGATGGGATCGAACATGCAACGTCAAGCGGTTCCTCTTTTAAGAAGCGCCTCCCCGATAGTCGGTACCGGCATTGAACCGCTGGTGGCCAAGGATTCGGGGGTTACTGTTGTCGCACAGAGGGATGGGACGGTTATTTCGGTCGATGCCACCCGACTTGTCATCAAGGCTGACCGGAGCAAAAAAGGGGGGGGCTCGGAGGTCGACATTTACAACCTGGTCAAGTATCAGCGTTCCAACCAGAACACCTGTCTCAATCAACAGCCGATTGTCAATGTGGGGGACCGGGTCAAGGGGGGAGAAATTCTGGCTGACGGCTCTTCCACGGAGCGGGGGGAATTGGCGCTGGGACAAAACGTGGTAGTCGCCTTTATGCCGTGGGGGGGATACAATTTTGAAGATGCCATTCTTCTCTCTGAAAGGCTCGTCAAGGACGATGCTTTTACTTCCATTCATATTGAGGAATTTGAATCGATCGCCCGCGATACCAAACTGGGGAAGGAAGAAATAACGCGCGATATTCCGAATCTGGGAGAGGAAACGCTCAAAGATCTGGACGAAACGGGGATTATTCGTATCGGGGCTGAAGTGAAGCCCGATGATATTCTGGTGGGAAAAATCACCCCCAAAGGGGAAACGCAGCTCTCGCCGGAGGAAAAACTGCTGCGAGCGATTTTTGGCGAAAAAGCGGGGGATGTAAAAGACAGTTCTCTCCGAGCCGGGCCGGGAGTTTATGGAACGGTGATTTCAACCCAGGTTTTTTCCCGTGAAGGGGTTGATCTGGACGAGCGGGCCAAAGACCAGCAGGATCAGGCGGCCAAGAAGCTCAAAAAAGATCAGACGGATGAAATCACGATTATCCAGGAAAGCGCGCAGAAAAAAATCGCCCAGCTGCTGGCCGGCCGGGTTTCTTCCTCAAAAGTGATCGATGAGGAAACTGAAAAAGTGCTTCTCCCCAAGGGGAAGACGGTGACGGAGAGTGTCCTTCGTCAAATCCCGTTCGAGAAATGGAAAGAAATTTCTGTGGAAGGGGGGGATGAACTTGAAGAGCAGATCGGTGAAATTACGGAGGACATGGAAGACCAGATCGATCTGGTTAAAATGATGTATGACCAGAAGGTCAATCGCCTCAAAAAAGGGGATGAATTGCCTCCGGGAGTCATCAAGCTGGTCAAGGTCTATGTGGCGGTTAAACGAAAAATCATGGTGGGGGACAAGCTGGCCGGTCGTCACGGAAACAAGGGGGTGGTGAGCCAAATCCTGCCGGTTGAAGATATGCCCTATTTGGAAGATGGTCGTCCCGTTGATGTGGTGTTGAATCCGCTCGGAGTCCCTTCCCGAATGAATGTGGGACAGATTTTGGAGGTTCATTTGGGGCTGGCTGGACTGGAGCTGGGGCGAAAAATCGAGGCGATGATGGAAGGCTCTTTTGATCGGGACAAAGTCTCATCGTATGTGAAGAAGATTTACAAGTCAAAACAGGTCAACGAATTTTTATCGGAGGCGACCGACAAGGAAATCAAGAAACTGGCGCGGGATTTGGCGCATGGAGTTCATTTCTCCTCTCCTGTTTTTGACGGAGCCCGGGAGACTGAAATCAAAGAACTGTTGGAAATGGCCGGATTGAACCCTTCGGGACAAATGACTCTCTATGATGGCAGAAGCGGAGAACCCTTTGAACATCCGGTGACGGTTGGGCTCATGTATATCTTGAAGCTCCATCATCTGGTGGACGAAAAAATTCATGCCCGTTCCATCGGACCTTATTCTCTGGTGACCCAGCAACCACTGGGAGGAAAAGCGCAGTTTGGAGGGCAGAGACTGGGTGAAATGGAAGTCTGGGCGATGGAGGCTTATGGAGCCGCTTATACGTTGCAGGAATTCCTGACGGTCAAATCTGACGATATCATCGGCCGAACGCGCATGTATGAACATATCGTCAAAGGGAATCATACCTTGGAGCCCGGTCTCCCTGAATCGTTTAAGGTTTTGCTGAAAGAATTGCAGGCGTTGTCTTTGAATGTCGAATTAGTTGAGGAAAAATAGCTCCGTAGTTCGTGACTTTGTCGCTCGTTGAAAATGATGCGAGCGACGAGACATGAGCGGCGAGCGGTTGAATAAAAAAATGGATATTTCTAATTTTTTTGAAAAACCGAAAGACCCGTCCCACTATACGGCCATTAAATTGGGGCTTGCGTCGCCGGAACTGATTCGTTCCTGGTCTTTTGGCGAGGTCAAAAAACCGGAGACGATCAACTACAGAACTTTCAAGCCGGAGCGGGACGGACTTTTTTGCGCCAAAATTTTTGGTCCGGTGAAGGATTACGAATGCAATTGCGGCAAATACAAGAGGATGAAGCATCGGGGGATTGTCTGCGAAAAATGCGGCGTGGAAGTGATTCAATCAAAGGTGCGGCGCGAGCGGATGGGGCATATTAACCTGGCCTCTCCGGTCGCTCATATCTGGTTTTTAAAGAGCCTCCCCTCCCGCATCGGAACGATGCTGGATGTAACCCTCAAGGATCTGGAGCGGGTTCTTTATTGCGAAGCTTATATTGTGATTGATCCAGGGACTACTTCTCTCCAGGAGGGGGAAATTCTTTCAGAAGAGGCTCTGCAAAAAGCGAGGAGCGAATTTGGCGGCGATTTCGAAGCGGCGATGGGGGGGGCGGCCATCCGGGACATGTTGAAAAAGATTGACCCGGATGAGTTGGCAAAGAGACTGAGGAAGGATCTTGAGAAAACCAATTCGGAAGCGATGCGGAAAAAACTTTCCAAGCGTCTGAAAGTGATTGAAGCGTTTCGCGATTCGGGAAACAAACCTGAGTGGATGATGATGGAAGTAGTGCCCGTTTTACCTCCCGATCTTCGACCATTAGTTCCGCTGGAAGGGGGGCGGTTTGCCACCTCCGATTTGAATGACTTGTACCGCCGGGTGATCAACCGCAACAATCGTTTGCAGAGATTGCAGGAATTGAATGCCCCTGCAATTATTATCCGGAACGAAATGAGGATGCTCCAGGAATCGGTCGACGCCCTCTTTGACAATGGGAGGCGGGGAAAAGTTTTTACCGGTCCGAACAAAAGGCCGCTCCGTTCCCTCTCCGACATGATCAAGGGGAAACAGGGGCGATTTCGCCAGAATCTTTTGGGAAAGCGGGTCGATTATTCGGGGCGTTCAGTTATTGTGGTCGGACCGACCTTGAAATTACACCAGTGCGGTCTTCCCAAAAAAATGGCTCTCGAACTTTTCAAGCCCTTTATCTTCAATAAATTGGAGGAAAAAGGGCTTGTCTCCACGATCAAGAGTGCCCGCAAGCTTGTGGAAAAAGAGCGTCCGGAGGTCTACGACGTTCTGGAGGAAGTGGTCAAGGAACACCCCGTTATCTTGAACCGGGCTCCCACTCTCCATCGTCTCGGCATGCAGGCTTTTGAGCCGGTTCTGGTGGAAGGGAAAGCCATTCGTCTTCATCCGCTGGTCTGCGCTGCCTTCAATGCCGACTTTGACGGCGACCAGATGGCGGTTCATGTACCTCTTTCCGTGGAAGCACAGATTGAAGCGCGTGTTTTGATGATGTCAACCAACAACATTCTTTCTCCCGCTTCCGGCAAGCCGATTATCGTTCCGACGCAGGATATGGTGTTGGGAATTTATTATCTCACCCGCGAAAAAGTTAGGGCGCGCGGCGCGGGAAAAATTTTTGCCAATCCCCGCGAAGTCCGGATGGCCTTGGATCATGAGGCGATTGATCTTCATGCCCCGATTAAAGTTCGCCGGAAGGAAGGGGTGGTGGAAACAACCGTGGGACGTGTTCTCCTGGGAGAAATTCTCCCCCCCCTGGTTCCTTTTGAGCTGATCAACCGGGTGATGGACAAGAAAGCGATCGGCAATCTGGTCGATACCTGTTATCGGGTGGCTGGCAGCAAGGAGACGGTCCTGCTCGCTGACCGCCTCAAAAATATCGGGTTTGAATTTGCCTGTCGGGCCGGAATTTCAGTTTGTCTGGACGACATGAAAGTCCCGCCGGCCAAGGAAAAACAGTTGGATGAGGCGTACAGACAGGTGACGGAAGTCGAAAATCAATACCTTGAAGGATTGATTACGGCGGGGGAGCGTTACAACAAGGTGGTTGATATCTGGGCGCAAACCACGGAATCGGTGGCTGGAGAGATGATGAAGGGGATGAGTTTTGATACGGTGAAGGATGAAAAGGGGGAGGACCGCAAAATCCCCAGCTTTAATCCGATCTACATTATGGCTGATTCAGGTTCGAGAGGATCCCAACAGCAGATGCGGCAATTGGCCGGTATGCGCGGATTGATGGCCAAACCTTCCGGTGAAATTATTGAAACCCCGATTACAGCCAATTTCCGTGAAGGTTTAACGGTGTTGCAATATTTTATTTCAACTCATGGCGCCCGCAAAGGATTGGCTGATACGGCATTGAAGACCGCCAATTCGGGGTATTTGACCCGGAGGTTAGTGGATGTCGCACAGGATGTGATTATTCATGAGCTCGATTGTGGTACGTTAGACGGCATTGAAATGACGCCATTGGTTGAGGGGGGGGAAATCATTGAAGCGATTGGTGACCGTATTCTGGGAAGGGTGGCGCTTGAAGATATTCATGATCCTTTTACCGGGGAGATTCTTGTTGCCTCTGGCCAGGAAATTGATGAGGATTTGGTGGAAAAGATTGAAGATTCCGGCCTTGAAAAAGTCAAAATCCGTTCCGTCTTGACCTGTCAATCACGAAAGGGGGTTTGTGCCAAGTGTTATGGACGGGATCTGGCGCGGGGGCATCTGGTGATGCATGGTGAAACAGTAGGGGTCATTGCGGCGCAGTCGATTGGCGAGCCGGGAACCCAGCTGACCATGCGGACTTTCCATATCGGGGGAGCGGCCTCACGCCGGGCTGAACAATCAACCCTGGAGGGGCGCCACGACGGGACGGTTCGTTTTATCAATGTGAAAAGCGTTGTGAACAAGCATGGTGATCTGACGGTGATGAACCGGCATGGTGAAATTGCCATCGTGGATGAAACAGGACGGGAACGTGAAAAATATCCTTTAACCTATGGAGCCATTCTTAAAGTGAAGGAGGGGGAATCGGTCAAGGCGAAGACGTTGTTGGCCGAGTGGGATCCTTACACTGTTCCGATCTTGACTGAAGTATCTGGTATTGTGAAATATGGCGACATCATTGAAGGACAGACGATGCAGGAAATTATTGATGAAGTGACCGGATTGTCGCGCAAGGTGATTACCCAGGCTAAAGATGCCGCTTTAAGGCCGCGCGTTTCCATTAAGGGAGGAGCCGGGGGACAGACCCTTAAACTCTCTTCAGGAGCGGAGGCCCGGTATCTCCTTCCCATTCATGCCAATATCATTGTGACTCAGGGGGAAGAGGTGAAAGCGGGAGATGTGTTGGCCAAAATTCCGCGCGAAACGACCAAGACGAAAGATATTACGGGGGGACTTCCCCGCGTTGCGGAACTTTTTGAAGCGCGCAAACCGAAAGAATGCGCGGTGATCAGTGAAATTGACGGCACTGTTTCTTTTGGAAAGGATACGCGGGGAAAAAGAAAAGTGCTGGTTACTCCCGAAGTGGGGGAGGCGAAGGAGTATCTGATTCCCAAGGGGCGCCACATTTCGGTGCATGAAGGAGAATTTGTGCGGGCGGGGGAACCATTGATGGATGGATCTTCCAACCCTCATGACATTTTAAGTATTCTGGGAGAAAAGGCTTTGGCCAAGTATCTAACGGATGAAGTCCAGGAAGTTTATCGTCTTCAGGGGGTCAAGATCAACGACAAACATATTGAAATTATTGTGAGGCAGATGTTGAGAAAAGTGCGGATCAAAGATCCGGGCGATTCCAGATTTTTGGTTGATGAGCAGGTGGATCGTTTTACCTTTGAAGATGAAAATGCCCAGTTGAAGAAGAAAAAACTAAAGGCCGCTGTGGGGGAGCCGATGCTGTTGGGAATTACCAAAGCCTCGCTGACGACGGAAAGCTTTATCTCGGCTGCTTCCTTCCAGGAAACGACCAAAGTGTTGACCGAGGCGGCCATCTCCGGAAAAACTGATTTGTTGAGGGGTTTAAAAGAAAATGTGATTATGGGGCGTTTGATTCCGGCCGGAACCGGAAGTAGTGAGTATCGGAGTGTCAAAGCCCAAGTGGATGAAGAGGGGTTGCCTTCGGAAGGAATTGTGCTTCGCTCGGTGGTGAATTCGTAGTTGGGCCACTACATACTGCTGGTTTTTGGGAATAGAAAAAAGCCGGTAAGTGTAGCAAAAATCCAGTCTCCATTGACATGGGGATTGTCTTTTGCTAGCCTCCCTGCTCATTTTTCAGATAAAAAAATTATGCCGACTTTGAATCAACTGATCCGACATGGACGATCGCCGTTAGTCAACAAAACATCGGCCCCCGCTCTCATGAATTCTCCGCAGAAAAGAGGAGTGTGTGTTCGTGTTTATACCACAACCCCCAAGAAGCCAAATTCAGCGCTTCGCAAGGTGGCGCGTGTTCGTCTGACCAATGGAATTGAAGTGACCTCTTACATTCCGGGGGAAGGGCATAATCTTCAGGAGCACTCGGTTGTCATGATTCGGGGAGGGCGGGTTAAAGATCTGCCGGGGGTTCGGTATCATATTATCAGAGGAACGTTGGATACGCAGGGAGTTGAAAAACGAAGACAGGCACGCAGCAAATACGGAGCTAAAAGACCAAAATAACAGGGGCGCCATTGAGCGAAGAATCTAGCTTAGCTAGTTCTGAGTTCGTTGGCTCCCTTCATGGTCAGCCGAAGGCTGACCGGAAGGTATCTTATGTCACGCAGAGGAGGCTACCCCAAACGCAAAATCAATCCTGATCCCAAATTCAGGGACAAGGTGATTGCCAAGTTTGTGAACAAGATGATGTGGGATGGAAAGAAAGGGGTTGCTGAAAAAATTTTTTACGGGGCCCTTGACCGGGTCCAGGAAAAATCAGGACAAGAGGGGTTGAAGGTTTTTCGGCAAGCCTTGGAAAACGCGAAGCCTCTGCTGGAAGTCCGCTCTCGCCGGGTGGGAGGGGCCAATTACCAGGTTCCGGTTGAGGTAAAGGCCGATCGTCGGCAGGCTTTGGGAATGAAGTGGTTGATCGGTTACGCCAGGCAGCGGGGGGAACATTCCATGGAAGAACGTCTGGCGGGAGAAATGATGGAAGCGTTCGAAAATAAAGGGGGGGCGATCAAAAAGAAGGAAGATGTGCACAAAATGGCCGAGGCCAACCGGGCGTTTGCGCATTATAGATGGTGATTGGTTATGCAGTACCCACTAGACAGAGTGAGAAACATCGGGATTATGGCTCATATTGACGCAGGAAAAACGACCACGACAGAACGTGTTCTTTATTATACCGGGCGGGTTCACAAGATTGGTGAAGTCCACGATGGAACGGCCACCATGGACTGGATGCCCCAGGAACAGGAACGGGGGATTACCATCACGTCGGCCGCCACCACTTGCTCGTGGTTGAATCATCGCATCAATATCATCGATACGCCGGGACATGTTGATTTTACCATCGAAGTGGAACGTTCGTTACGTGTCCTGGATGGTGCCGTGGGAGTTTTTTGCGCGGTGGGGGGGGTTGAACCGCAAAGTGAAACCGTATGGCGTCAGGCCGACAAGTACAAGGTTCCTCGTCTTGCTTTTATCAACAAAATGGATCGGGTGGGAGCTGACTTTAATGTCTGTGTTGATCAAATCCGTACCAAATTGAATCATAAACCGGTTGTTATTCAGATTCCGCTGGGGGTGGAGGATCAGTACAAGGGAATTATTGATCTGGTTTCGATGGATTCCATAGTATGGGATGATGAAACTCTCGGAGCCAGTTTTTCAAGACAAGCCATTCCGCAAGAGTATACCGATAGCGCGCGGGCGTATCGTGAAAAAATGGTCGAAGCAATTGCGGAGGAAGACGAAAGAATAATGGAAAAATACCTGGCAGGAGAATCGCTGTCGGATGAGGAACTCTGGTCGGCTCTTCGTTCTGCCTGCATCAAAATGAAGATTATTCCTGTCTTGTGCGGTTCGGCCTTCAAGAACAAGGGGATTCAGCCTTTGCTCGACTCAATCGTCAAGGTTCTCCCTTCTCCTCTCGATGTGCCTCCTGTGAAAGGGGTTTCATTAAGCGATCATGCTCGCGAAGATGTTCGAAAGGCTTCTGTTGACGAACCTTTTTCGGCTCTTGCTTTCAAAATCATGAACGATCCGTATGTGGGGCAGTTGACCTATTTTCGCGTTTATTCGGGAAAACTGTCTGCCGGCTCTTATGTTCTGAATTCGGTGCGCAACAAGAAAGAGAGAATGGGGCGTTTGTTGCAGATGCATGCCAACAAGAGGGAGGAGATCAAGGAAGTGGTGGCGGGAGATATTGCGGCCGTGGTGGGTCTCAAATTTACGATGACCGGCGATACGTTGTGCGACGAAAAGAAACCGATTATTCTGGAAAAAATGGAATTTCCTGATCCGGTTATTTCTATTGCCATCGAGCCCAAAACAAAAGTGGATCAGGAAAAACTGGGGTTGTCCCTTCAAAAACTGACCCAGGAAGATCCTTCATTTAGAGTCCGAACCGATGAGGAAACCGGACAGACAATTATTTCAGGAATGGGGGAGCTTCATCTGGAGATTATTGTCGATCGGCTTTTGCGGGAGTTTAAAGTGGAAGCCAACGTTGGCAAACCGCAGGTAGCCTACCGGGAAACGATTACCGGCAAGGCGGAAATGGAAGGGAAGTATATCCGTCAAACCGGTGGTCGGGGGCAATATGGGCATGTTTATCTGCGTGTTGAACCGAATGAGCCGGGAAAAGGGATTGAGTTTATGAATGAAATTGTGGGAGGGACGATCCCCAAGGAATATATTCCCGCGGTTGAAAAGGGGGTCAGGGAAGCGAGTGAAGGGGGGGTGATGGCTGGCTACCCGATAGTGGATGTGAGAATCGCCCTCTTTGACGGAAGTTTTCATGAAGTTGATTCGTCGGAGATTGCCTTCAAAATTGCCGGCTCCATGGCTTTTAAAGATGCCTGTAAAAAAGCAAATCTGGTTTTGCTGGAACCGGTCATGGATACCGAGGTGGTTGTGCCGGAAGAATTCATGGGGGATGTGATTGGCGATCTGAATTCCCGCAGGGGAAAAATCCTCAGCATGACCCCCCGCAGTAATATGCAGATCATCAAGGCTTATGTGCCGTTGGCAACGATGTTTGGCTACGCGACTGATTTGCGTTCCCGAACTCAGGGAAGAGCTTCTTATACGATGCAGTTTGCCCATTATGAACAGGTTCCGAAGGGAATTGCCGACGGGATTGTCGCCAGGGCGCAGGGAAGATAACGTAGGGGCGAACCTTGTGTTCGCCCGTGCAGAAAAAGGAGGAAATCATGTCAAAAGAGAAATTCAATCGTAGCAAGCCGCATGTGAATGTTGGGACGATTGGTCATGTGGATCATGGGAAGACGACGTTAACGGCGGCGATCACGAAGGTCTTGGCGGAGACGGGGAAGGCGCAGTTTGTGGCGTATGATCAGATTGACAAGGCGCCGGAGGAGCGGGAGCGGGGGATTACGATAGCGACAGCCCATGTGGAGTATGAGACGGACAAGAGGCACTATGCGCATGTGGATTGTCCGGGGCATGCGGACTATGTCAAGAACATGATAACGGGGGCGGCGCAGATGGACGGGGCGGTGTTGGTGGTGAGTGCGGCGGACGGTCCGATGCCTCAGACGCGGGAGCACATTTTATTGGCGCGGCAGGTGGGGGTTCCCTACATTGTGGTATTTATGAACAAGGTGGACATGGTAGACGACAAGGAGTTGCTCGACTTAGTTGAGTTGGAAGTTCGAGAGCTTTTGACGAAGTATCAATTTCCTGGGGACAAGATTCCGATTGTGAAGGGGAGTGCACGGATGGCGATGGAGGGGGACAAGGGGGAGTTG
>SBBF01000101.1 GCA_005240075.1 Nitrospira sp. | reverse complement strand
GTGGATGAGCCCCCGGCACCGCCAATAGCCGCATAATCTCAAGGGGTTATGCCTATCCAAACTCTTTTTCAAATAAGTGATTTTTAGAGCAACTTTTTTTGAAATCTGTCGATAATTACCAACTGCATGACCACAGACATATCAACCGGTTAGGGGTTTTTAAGTGCCCAGTATGACCTGATTACCAATTTTTGGGGAAGGTATACGCCAGGCGAGGGGTATGCTGAATTCGCCGAGGGGGCTTCGGAATTGGTAAAAGATTCGGTAAAAGGGTCAAATCCTTATGTTCAAAGCTCGGCTGGTGCGGCACTGGGGGTGGTCAATCTGGCCGGATCGATCGGTGCTGGAATTTTTGAATGGGGCTATCGCGTTGTCACGGCTCTGTTCACGGAGGGGGTCGCTGCCGGCGCGATAGCTCTTGTTCAAGTCCCCGTTGAAGGAATGGTTGGCGGGGCGATGCATGTCTATGGGAGAGTACAAGATTGGATCAACCAGGGGACGTCTCTCAATCCCTTTGAGGCCAGTTATGATGTAACCAACACTCTGGGCACAGCGGTGTTGCTTGTAGGGGGGACAAAAAGTTTAGCCACGGGAGCTAAAAATATTCCGACTTTGCTTAGCGATGCTTCCGTGTCCAAAGCCGCCGGTGGTACAACAGTGCCCAAACCAAATCGTGTTGTCATTGATTTGATCGAACGTTCCGATGGTGTTTGGGTAAGCTCTTCGGACATTCCTCAATTGACCGACAAAGTCGCATCGGCCAGTGGTAAGACATCCACTCCATCGGCTCCTCTACAAATCCGGCCTGATGTCAGATCCTGGCAGGGACGCAACGAACGGATTGCAGGGGCCTTTCAAAATATTGAAACGTTTATTAGACCAATTGCCGAAAAAGTTCGAAGCGCGCGTCAATTAAAGGGGCTCGTGTCGCCCCCTCCAACGGCAAAGCTATCGGAGCCTCCCCCTCAACGCGCCAGTGGCGCTGGTTGGGTTGATTCCTTCCGCCCCGTTCTTGTCAAAGAGGGTCCGACTCCACTCGATCTTGCTGTTAAAAAAATAGTGACTCCGGAGTTTCAAGAACCCAATGCTTTGATCAAGTATCCCGAAAGACGGGCCCCAATCGAGGTAGACGCGCCCCCTACTGGTTATCGATCTCCTCTTGTCATTGTTCCGCCGCCGACCAAGGGCAATTTTTGGGCACCCCCCACAGCAACGTTATCGGTTGTCGGTTCTGATGGCGGGACATACAAAGAGAGTTTCGATCCGGCAACAATGTCTTTGGCCGGTAGTGATGAGAAAGGCGAAGGGGGAGACCTGCCACCGTCGACAATTTCGCTTACGAGTGAAGAAGGGAATCAATTTGATGCGATTATAAAAAAATATTCAAAAGCCCCATTAGCGTTTGATGTGGCAATAGACGCCAGTTTTACGCTCAACCAAATCGCCCATCTCTTGGGACAGATTGTGGAGAAAAATGGATGGGGTGCATGGTACGCTTTCCAAGCCCTCCTCGCAATACTACAGGTGGCAAGTCCGACCACTCTCTATAGGATCACCGATTTATTCTTCCGTCTGCTCGATCAACTCACCGATCATAACCGAAGAAGGGTTCTTATACTCCTAAGAAAGAGCGGCGGCCTGTTTCAACAATTGGGCCAAGATCACTTTCCTACTCATTTCGAATTCTCAGTCACTGTTTTTGAACGCTGGCCCAGGCTCGGTTATGCGATTCTCGAAGGGCTTCTGGAGGGGACCCAGCAAGGCATCGTTCCTCATGACCTGACACCGGAAGTTACTAAGGGGATTCTTGATTACATCGATCAGACTCACGGTTTTATTCCCGCCATCTATCAACGGTATTTGATAGAAGGGGAGAGTCTGTTGGCCAAACTCAAAATTCATACCCCTTCCCTGTTGAACGATAACCTCGGAACAGATAAAATTGCAAAGATCCGTAAGGAAGAGGGGGATGACTATCTCCTCGCCATTATTCAAATGGTTTCTCCGACCAGTGGTGCTAGTTCTGTACCAAAGAGCGAACAACTCGGCCTGATGCAAGAGATGATTAAAGCGGAGGATAGGCGCCAAGATGTGCCTTTAGCCTGGCGCGGTCAGGTAAAAAGTTTTGAACTGGCCCAAGGGGCATGGACCCTTAAAGAAGGTCAAATCGCTGATCCCAATGGAAAGTTAAAAGGGATCCTGCAGGAATTCCATGCGAGAGAAACAACCAGCGATGGTGAACTTCCAATTAACCAGGACGATCTGATCGGGGCAATCAGAAATTATCTTCTCGTCACAGACAAGGCTGTCAAGGCGCAAGCGATCAAAGAGGTTCAACGGATAGTGTATGCGCTGGCTGGACAAAATGAGTCGATCAAACAAAAGATCAATTCTGTTCAAGAAGCTGACTATCCCTCCCTTTTGGTCTTGCACGAAATTTTTAACGACAAAGACAATCTTCCAGCCATTTTATCAGAGGCGTTGAAAGAGCTGGTTCCTCCCCGAGAGGTCAAGCAGACGGTGGACATTTTGCTGGCCTGGCCACGGAAGCTGATCCAGGCCGAGCGGGACAAATACGTTTACACGCAGGTGGAACAAATGAAAGTAGGACTTCGTGCCGTCAAAGGGGCGGCCTTTGGACTACACGGACTTTCTTCGGGAGTTTGCACTGCCACCGATATGACAATGGGGAGAAACCGGGCGTTTAAGCTGTTTGCCATCACGGATGAAGGGACGGGGACTGTGCGTGGTTATATTCATGTTTTTGAAACAACGATCGGCGGGAAAAAGTATCTGACCCTTCCAGGCATTAATCCTTCGGCAGAATTTCTGGGAACAGTCGATGCCAAAAAAATGTATGCGGGGATGATGGAACAGGTGATCGAGTTTGCCAAAATGGGAGATTATGCGGGAGTCTATATTCCAACATCCCAAACCATCCACAGCAATCGCAGCGATATTCATACGGCCATCATCAAAAGCAAATACCCCATTAAAAGAATTCCGCAGGTCAATTGGAACACTCGCCCCCGCCCCTATCCTTTTTCCGAGGTGTATGAGGTGTGGGAGGAAGGAAGTGAGGGTTGAAATGTCTCCCAATTAGAGTTTACGGGGAGATATTTAATCCCATGAGTATTTAATATTTTGAACAGATCTTCTCCGACTCTTATTCTTTCTTAAAGACAAACCGATAACCCCCTACCGATATTTCATCTCCCTCTTCCAGGGTATGTTCATCGATCTTTCTTCCATTGACAAAAACGCCGTTGGAACTTTTAAGGTCGATCAAGATGTAACGGTCTTTGTATTTGTTGATGGCGGCATGCTGACGGGAAACTTTGGCAGCGGGCAAAACCAGATCATTGGAAGGGGAGCGGCCGATGGAGACATTTTCCCCCAGACTCTTCCGCCGTTTGTTGTATAGAAAAGTCAGCACATTTTTCCCAATTATTGACAAACCAGGTTCGAATGGTGTCATATTGGATACGCAAGGGCTAAAAAATAAAAAAGCGGGAGAAAAATCCTCCCGCTTTTTTATTTTTTAGCCCTTGCGCTCCCAACGGGATTTGAACCCGTGTTTTCGCCGTGAGAGGGCGACGTCCTAACCGCTAGACTATGGGAGCAAATTGTCATTACCCGAGACGCCCCCCTCTCACCAGCCCGCGAAGCGGGATGCTTTAGTGAAAGGGGTGAGGACAATCCGGCTTGGCCGGTTGTCCGAGGGGGAATACCTTCCCCCTTTTGATGCCGGCGACGTCCTAACCGCTAGACTATGGGAGCGTTAAAACAAGTCTTGTTTCTACCCACCCTCCTCCCCAACATTCAAGCATAAAATCCCTCCTTCGAGCTTGACAGAGCCTGGAAGATCCCGGATTGTCCCCACATGGAAAAACCCCAACCGATCCAGGCGGTGGTAATCGGCCACAACAAAAAGGAGGCCTCCTTTGCCGATCACCTTCTCCCCCCCTGGAACGAACGGGTCATCGGCTACTCCAACATCGGCCAGGGAAGACAAAAAAATCAGGATGCCGCCAGTTTTTTTCTGTTTGGCGAAAACCCTCTGCATGCGGTGTTGTCCATTGCAGATGGACTGGGCTCCTCGTTTTTTTCGGAACAGGCGGCCTGGCTTGCAGTGACCCAGATCCCCAAAGATGTCGGCGAGGGGGGAGAATTGGCCGACAGTTGCTTGAGGGTTCACCGAAAACTAGTCGATCAACAGCTTCATTCTCTTGAAACACAAACGGCCCATCCCAAAAAAATAGCCGCCAATATGGGAACCACAACCTTGGTAATGGCGGAAATCAAGGAAAACAACCTGACCCTCTCCAATATCGGAGATTCACGCGCCACTATCATCAGAAAAGGGGAAAGTATTTTTCAGACAAGGGATCAATCGATGACCCAGTTACTGCTTGATTCGGGAGAGTTGATCCATCCCCTGCAAACCAGACGGCACCCCCTCCGCAACGTGATTTTGAATGCTCTGGGAAGCCCGGAACCTTTTTTCAAAACTTATGAAGGAAACCGGATTATGATGAAACCTTCGGGGCTCCCGGTTGTTGATCAATTAACACTTGAAAAAAATGACTTGATTTTGCTCGCAACCGACGGCTTTTTTACTAACCTGGACGAAGAAGAAATGATCGATCTGATCCATGAGACCCCCTGGCACTTGCTGGAAGGGACCCTTTCATCAAAATTACAGCATGTCCTTGAAACAGGAGAAACCTCCCTTGGAGAAACGGCCAATGCCGATAATTTTACCTTCGTGATTTACCGTTATGAGTAGAGTCGACCGCATTCATGTCTTGGGAGCTCATCAGCTGGCTCTCAGTTATTATCAAAAATTGGAACAAGCCAAAACGAGAGGGGCCTTAGATTACAAAAAAATTTCCTGCATCAGCGAAAATTATGCCGAATTTATTTTGAGCCTGATCGCAGCGGATGAAAACGAAACAAAAAATGACCTCATCGTTCCGGACCATACCGCCAAGCATGTCCTGCTGGAAGTTTTTATGGAGATCGCCAAAAGAACCTCCCCCACGGCGCAGGTATTGCTGGCCCCTTTTGAAGCCGATTTTTCCCCTCCGTTCTTGAAAAAAGGGGATAACAATTCAATATGGGCCATGAGTTACGCCACCTGGATCTGCCCCCCTGATTGCAATGAACCGGCGGTCTGTCCCCATATTCAGAATGACCGGACCTGGGATTTTCATGTTTCCCTTCCCGAGCTTTTCAAAAAATTTCCAAAGCCTTTAACCAGCATTCATCTCTTTGGCTGCTCACCCCTGTGGGGTGAAATCTCCCAAATTTCTGTGTCTGTCATCAGACAGGAAATTGAAAAATTGAGGGAACAATTAAAAAAAGAAAAACCGTTGCGGGTGATTGTGGCTACTCATTCCCATTGTCATGCCATTTTGGGGCAGTTTGGTTTGAGTCTTTCGCCCAATCCGAATATGGCCTGCAGTGTCATCAAAAAAACAGATGATTTTATTTTTCTCTACAAGTCTGCTCAGGTCCATTCGGTGGCTCATCGGGTCACCGAAACAGAAAGTGTGGCCAACTGGTTGTTAACCATTGACCCCCGATTGCCTCACGTGGCGAACCCCTTGGAATCGGGGTTGGTACACCGGCTTGACCTCGAAACTTCCGGCATCATGGTTGCGGCGCGAAATAGGGAGAGTTTTGATCATCTTAAAAAATTGTGGAAAGAGGGAAAGGTTGAAAAGGAATATGTCTGTATGGTTGATGAGAAACCCCCCGCATCCGGAACTTACAGCGCCTTTGCCTCCGCCCAATCAAAAAAGAAAGTCAAAATTCAGACAAAACAGTCCTCCTCGTTGAAAACAAAAAAAATCATGACTGAAATTGTTTCCTCAAAACCCTGTTCCAGAGGATTTCTTGTTACCGTGAGGCTGATAACCGGCTACCGTCATCAAATCCGGGCTCATTTGGCTTTTTTGGGATGCCCCATCAGGGGGGACCGGCTCTATGGAGGCAAGCCTCACAACAGGCTGATGTTGCAGGCCTCAAGATTGTCTTTTAGAGCGGCTGATTCATCGCGGATCACCGTTTCACTCCCTCCACACACATCATTTTCCAGACAAACTGGACCGTAAAAGTGTCAAAGTTGACCGGGTTTAATCCGGCTTTTTTCATCATGCTCTGGATTTCGTCCAATCCATAAACAGCGTAATGGGCCGGCACGAAGGCGCTTCGGAACAAATGATAGAACTTGGCAAACAGAAAATCATGGCACCAGTCAATCAGGATAAAACGCCCTCCTTTGACAAGCACCCGATTGATTTCTCCCAACACTTTGTCCGGCTCTCTCATGTAATGAAAGGCACTGCAGGACACCACAACATCAAATGAATGATCGGGAAAAGGGATGGATCGACCGTCGGCCTGTTTTAAAACAATATGGGGATACCGGTGCAGTTTGTTTCTGGCCAAATCAAGCATCGCTTCCGACAGATCAATGCCGGTCAAAGGGAGTTTGGGATAAGAGGAAACAAGCCTCCTTTCCAGCTCTCCCGTGCCGCAGGCCAGATCGAGCACTCTCTCATTCCCCGACAGATGCATCGCTTCAATGGCAACACTCAAAGTTCCATCCAGATAGCCTTTAAAACGGCGGTCGTACTTGTGCGCCTGTTTGGCGTAGGATTTGACGACTTGATGATGGTGAATGTGAGTACTCATTGGGTCATGGATACAACAATGTTTTATTCCACCGATCCCCCTGCTTTTCATAAAGGACCCGATCATGCAAGCGGCTTTCCCGTTCCTGCCAAAATTCAATCCGGGCGGGAACCAACCGAAAACCGGACCAAAACGGGGGGCGGGGAACCTCTTTCCCCTCGAATTTTTTTTCAAATTTTCTAAACCGATCCTCCAGAATTTTTCTTTCCGTCAAGATGGCGCTCTGCCGGGAAGCCCAGGCCCCCAACTGGCTTTCCCGCGGCCTTGTTTTAAAATAATCATCGGCCTCCGCGTCGGTTACCTGGACAACATCCCCCTGGATTCTCACCTGCCTCCGGAGAGGCTCCCAGTAAAAAGTCATCGAGGCTGACGGCTGTTCCATCAAAACAATCCCCTTGGCTGAATCAAGATTGGTATAGAAAACAAAACCATCAACACCATACCCTTTCAACAAAATCATTCGACCATCCGGATTTCCCCATCTGTCGAGCGTTGAAAGACAAAAAGCTTCAACCAGTGGGATGTGAGCGGACTGAGCGTCTTTGAACCAAACATGGAATTGGCTGACGGGATCGGGCAAAGTATTTTCAATAGTCAGAGTCATCAAGCATCTCTTTTCTCAAATCGGGTCAGCAAACTATACGCGCACGGCACCACAAATAAAGTGAGCAGGGTCGATGCCAACACTCCCCCCATCACAACCAGCGCCATCGGAACACGCGACTCGGCACCGGGACCCACAGCCAATGCGGGAGGGATGGCGGCAGCTAACGTGGAAAAACTGGTCATGAGAATGGGACGGAGCCTTTGCGGGCAGGCGTTCAACAGAGCCTCACGGACTCCAAATCCCTCTTTTCTTCTCTGATTCGTAAAATCAACCAGCAAAATGGAATTCTTTTTTACAATCCCCATCACTAGAATGATTCCGATAAAACTGTAAATATTGAGCGAACTGCCAAAAACTCTCAAGGCAATCCAGGCCCCCGATAAACTGAACGGCAGGGCCAGAAGAACTGTCAGGGGATGGACAAAACTGTTGTACTGGCTCCCCAAAACCATATAGGCCACCACAATCCCCAAAATCAACGCGAACAAAAGATGGGAGAATGATTCCTTAAAAGTTTTGGCCGAACCGGAAAAAACAACATGATACCCATCCGGCAAAATTGTTGAGGCGATCTTTGTCACCTCGTCCAACGCCTTGTCCTGCGATTGCCCCGCCGCCACATTGGCAAAAATCCCCACCGCTCTTTCACGATCCTTGCGTGTAATTGTTTTTAAAGTCTCCCGGGTTTTTATGTCAACCAATTCCGACAAGCCGACCAATTCTCCTTCCCGATTGCGAACAAAAATATTTTTAATGTCTTCTTCACTCTGCCGGGCTGACTCTTCAAGACGAACACGGATGTCATTCCGATGCCCCTCTTCGGTAAACTTGCCAGCCCGGATTCCGCCAATCAACGCGTTGATGGTCCTTCCCACCTCTCCCACTGAAACACCACGCGCGGTGATTTCGGCACGCCGCGGCGTAATCTGGATTTCCGGCTGGCCAAACTGGTAGTCGGTATCCACGTCGAGAAAAAAAGGATTGTTCTTCATCTCCCGCATGATCCGCGTCGACAGCTCCGTCAATCGCCCCCAGTCAGGGCCTCTGACGGTAAATTCCACCGGAAATCCCCTTTCGGCCGTAAATCCCCGCGTTGAAAGATCCATCACCACCGGTATCAAATCAGGAATGGAGGAGAGTTCCTTTCGAATCCGGTTGATCATGTCAATCTGCGTTGGTCTTCTTTTTAATTCTGAATCGATCGCCCTTTCTTTTTTGGGTTTGAGAGTAATAAAAATAATCCCCGTGTTCACATCCCCTCCTCCAAAGCCCCCCACCGCGGCAAAATAACGAAGCACGGCCGGATGGGCTGATATCATCCTTTCCGCCTGTTTCATTTTTTCATCGGTGAATTGAAGCGAGGAACCGAGAGGGGTTTTGATCCGGATCAAAAAGGCGCTCTGGTCCTGAGCCGGAACAAATTCCTTCTTCAACCCCGGCAGGAGCAAAAAAGAGAGGATAAAAAAAACGAGGGCTCCCAGAATCACCTTCCAACGATTGTCCAGCCCCCATTGAAGGAGGCGGGCATAACCTTGACTCAAGCGTCGATACACCGGATCAACGAATGGAAGCCAACGCGAACTATTCCCCCCCACGGCCAGAAAACGGGAGCTTCGCATCGGGGTAATGGTCACCGCCTCAATAAAAGAAAGAGCGACAGCCACCGAAAGGGTGATGCCGAACTGAAGAAAAAATTTGCCGATCACCCCTTTCATGAAAACAACAGGAATAAAAATCGCTATCAACGCCAGAGTAGCCGCTACCGCCGCAGGAGTCATTTCGCGCGCTCCGATCAAGGCCGCTTCCAGCGGTTTTTTCCCCTGTTCCTGATGACGAACAATATTTTCCAGCACCATGATGGCATCGTCCACTACGATGCCAATCGCCAGAATCAGGGCGAGCAAAGTAAAGGTGTTGAGGGTAAATCCAAAAAAATAAAGAAACAAAAAAGTTCCGATAATGGATGTGGGAATCGCCAACAGAATATTGAAGGTTGCTCCCCACGATCCCAAAAAAAGAAGACAAACCAGCGAGGTCAAAAGGGCCGACAAAAAAAGGGCAAACTTCATCTCCCGTGTGCTCTCCCGGATAAAGCGGGTGATGTCAAAATTGACCCGAACGTTCATTCCCGTTGGCATCTGCTTTTTCAACGCTTCCACACAGTCTGTCACGGCAAAAGCAACCCGCACGGCGTTGGCGCCCCTCTGTTTCTTAATGCCCAGGCCTACTGCCGGCTGTCCGTCAGTTCGGCTGATTCTTCTCACCTCGTCCAATCCTTTTTCAACCCGCGCCACATCGCGAATATAAAGAGGACGGAAGATTGTTTTTCCCCCCCGGGCCGGGATCACAATTTTTTCCACTTCCTCGGCAGTCTGGGCCTCTCCCCATGTTCTGACGTTGATTTCTTTGTCGGGTGTCTCCAAACGGCCGGCTGGAACTTCGACATGCTCCTTTTCCAACGCGTGAAGGACATCTTGAACCGTGAGCTCATACTGGATCAATTTTTTCGGATCGATCCAGATCCGAAGATTCGGCTCAATGTATCCTCCCAAAATCACCTCCCCCACTCCTTCCACCGTCTGAAGACGGTTTTTGAGATGATCGCGGGCAAAGGCCATGAGATCGCGGGGAGCCCGATCACCGTACAACGCCACCCACATGATCGGATGATCCTCCGGATTGGTTTTGGTCACAATCGGGGGATCAATCTCCTGCGGAAGGCGGAGCCCCGCCTGGGCAATCTTGGTTTGCACCTCCTGCAGCGCTGAATCGATATCCCGCTCCAGTTCGAACTCCATCGTAATCGTCGCTTCGGATTGTCTGGCATGTGAACTGATCCCCCGAATTCCCTGAACCGACATCACCGCATCTTCAATGACATCGACTACATCTGTTTCCATGATTTCCGGTGCCGCCCCCTCATAGGTCACGCTGACGGTCACCACCGGAAAATCAACGTCAGGCATGTCGCTGATTCCCAGATGATTGAGGGCAATCCCGCCAAAGAGGATCAGGGCGATCATCAGCATCCAGGCAAAGACAGAATTTTTGATGGAGATGTCTGATAAAGTCATCGTAGGATCACTATAATTCCTGGGCTTTCAGTTTCAGGATGAGGGGAGAAAATTCGCCGATCTTCAAATTGACCTTGACCGTTTCGGTTTGAAAACCTCTCTTCTGAATTTCAATCCGGTAATTTCCCAAAGCCAGATCGGGGAGAATCAGGGGGGTCGTTTGCGGTGCTTCGCGATTATTCACAAAGACCGAGGCGCCGGAGGGCTCCGTGCTGATATAGAGAACCGATTTCAAGGGGGACAGTTTTTTGAACAACGCCTCCGCCTCATTTTTGAACGTTCTGTCGTTGCCCGCATTCAAAAGAGCTTCAATCGTCAATTTAAGACTCAGATCCCGGTTCCCCTCCGCGAATTCGGTCCTGGCAAGCCCCAACACAGCCCGATAGTAAAAGTCGGGATAATCGCGCGCCTGTTCAAAATAGTTGCGCGCCTCCTCTTCCTGTCCCAGCATGTAAAAACAGTCCCCCAACAGAAAATAAATTTCCCCCTTTTCCCGGGGAGACCCTTCCAGTTTAAGCGCCTCTACCAGTTGATTCACCGCCTCCTGGTGAAAACCCTCTTTCCGTTTTTCCCTCGCCTTGTTGATCAGCTCCCCCACGCGGGAGGTTTTGAGCGTAATACGCGTTTCAAAAAAAGTGTTGGTTCTCATGTCGAGGGAAGTGCCATAATCAAAATACCCCTCGCGCGTCAGCTTCAGTTCATGCTTTCCCAACGGCAAATCGCCGGAAAAAGGGGTTTTGCCGATCTTCTCTCCGTCCAGAAAGACTTCCGCACCCGAAGGATCGCTTAAAATCTGCGCCGGAAAAAATTGCAGGTCCCGTTCGGTGATTGTCAATTCCACATACCTTCTTTCAGCATTGATTTCTAGATCTCTGCGATAACGGATTTCTTCCACAAACGTTTTGGAATCTCCCACCTGCGTTTTCTCCCTCAACTCGATTTGATAACTCCCAAAAGGAAGAGAGATAGGCCGGCCATAAACCAGATCGGTGATATGCACCAGGTTTGTTTTCAGTTTGTCGTAGGCATAATAGCCGAAAAGATCAAAAAGAACCCCCCGGGGAAGCTTCTGAATTTTGATGACTCCCAGTTCTGCGTCAAACATCAAAGGAACAACCTCTTTCCGGGCATCGGCCACAAAAGTCATTTTGCTCTGGTATTTGTCATGCAGGTCGCGAAGATCGAATTCCGCGGTAACCGTATATTCCTTCCCCGGTTTCACGGAAACGCTCGCCTTCAGCGGTGTTTGCCCCAGATCCTTTTCCCCCAAAAAAATACGGGCCGATTGAGGCTGGGAAGTGATGTCTAAAAATATATTAAAAGAAGGAATGGAGAGGGGAGGAGTATTTTGAACTATATCCGGAACCGTATCCGGAACTGTATCCCGCTCTGCAAAAGGATCGGGGCGTTTTGTTTCTGTCACGATTTCAGTCTCTCGATTCTCTTTGTCCTTTTCTTTTTGTTCCCTGGCGGCGTAAAAAAAATAGATGAGCCCCCCCAGAATACTCAAAAAACAGAGCGCGAAAAAAAAATACTTGAGTTTCGCCCCAAGCGCCTCTTCGGGAAGAGAAACCAGAGGGGGATTCATCAGGGCCAATTCGACATCATCCTCCCTGCCCGTTTCCAATTCTTGAGGGGGGGGAGGAGTTTTAATCTCCTCTTTTGTTTTTGATTCTTTTTCTTTCATTGGCTGAGCTACATAAGTAGATGACTCGCTGGAGCCTGATGGTTTGTTCAACAATTCTTCTTCTGTGACGGGACGGAGTACCAATCGAAAAAGATAAATGCCGATCTGCAACTGATCGAGATGCCCCAGCGAAAGAATCTCCCCCTGATTGAGCCGGCGGCCGTTAACATACGTGCCATTCCGGCTGTTTAAATCCTGAAGGGTTATTTTTTCCGCATCGACTTCTATCTGGCAATGGGTGCGGGAAACCGAGGTGTCATCCAGATGAATGGGCAACCCCTTCATC
>SBBF01000056.1 GCA_005240075.1 Nitrospira sp. | reverse complement strand
CTATGCCTCACTGAATATGAAACGCAACAGGAAGAGGTAAAACTGAGGGATTACCCTTCGGGGGTTAATTCTCTTGGCAAGGTGAAACTGAGGCATTACGGTGATAATTCTCTTGACCCTTGTTGATCGTTACCTTATCTCACCAGGCCGGTGAAAAAGATTTTCTTCTTCCTGACCTTTTTATTCTGTTTGCCAGGCCTGGTTTTTTCAAAAAACAGAGATTTGTCAGCACCTCTTCTCCCTGTCAACAGCTCTGTTTATCATTCACTCGACCTGCTGAGGGGGCATGGGTTGATTCCTTCAGCAATACAGGGAATCAGGCCCTGGACACGAGCGGAAGCCGCAAGACAAATCGATGAGGCGAGAGGCCTGTTTGAACATTCAAAGGGGGACTCCCTTCAAGACAAAGACTATTTTCTGGAAGATGTTATCAGCAACCTGGAGAAACAATTTTCAGAAGAATTGTCAGGCCTCGGCTTGAAGGATGAAGTCTTTCATAATTGGCGTTTAAAGGGGGCCAGATACATCGATTTTTTCCTGACAGAACTGGACAGCTCCGGCAGACCCTATTTTGGCAACAACTCCCCCATCAATGGCTTTTTTAATCCCTTGGTTCAAAACCATCAGGGAAGACATCTGAAGGAGGAAACGCAGATTGGATTATCAACAAGAACAGAAGCCCAACTGAGTTCCCATGCATCTTTTTCTTTTGCCCCGTTCATTCAGTTCCAGCTGCAAGCGGACAATGCCAATAGAGAACAGGGATTTTTTGTTGAAGAACTAACAGGGAGCCTTGATTTTCTTAACACCCAGCTTGATATAGGACGCCGTCCTCTCCTCTGGGGGCAGTCGGATCAGGGGGGGGTTGTTCTTTCCAACAATGCCCGTCCGCTGGATGGTGTTTTCCTTGGCAATCCCCACCCCTGGAAAATCCACCACGCAGGAAGTCTTAAATACGCCTTCTTTTTTACTACGCTGGGGGAGGAACAGGTTTTTGAAAATGCCTACTTTTCCGGACTTAAAATCAGCTATAAACCATGGAAGGTTTTTGAAGTGGGAATAGCCCGAGCCCTTGTCTTCGGGGGAGAGGGGGCTCCGTCAGGTTCCTTTCAAGAGCAGTTTGGCGAATTTTTTGGCATCAGACCGGGGGGGGGAGACGATGGCAACTTGAGCAATTCTCTGAGCGGTTTTGAACTGAGAGGGGTTCTTCCCTTTTTGCGGAACACCGAAATTTATTCTGAATTCTATTTTGATGATTTTAATCTGAAACATATCTTCCGAAGTTTTGTCCAGGATTCTGGAATCATCGGCGGCATTTTTCTTTCTCGTCTGGATAACAAGGGAACCTGGTCCTTGCGGCTTGAGGGAAGAAAAATGTCACCCATCATGTACCAGCATGGAATCTGGACTGATGGATGGACGTTAAATGGGTTTGTCCTGGGCGATCCGCTTGGGCCTGACGCGGAAAGCATTCGTCTTCATGTGCGCAAAATTTTTTACCCAAAAATGACAGTCTGGGGGGAATTTGATTTTGAACGGAGTGACAGCGACATCTACGCCAGCGATCCTTCCGAGGGAAGGATCGTGGCAGCAAACGGAACGCCTGAAAAAAGATATCGCCTCCTCCTGGGGGGGAGCCGGGCATGGACAAAACGGATCACCACAGAGGCAACCCTTGGTTACGAAAGAGTCACAAATCCCCAATTTCTTGAAACCGGCGGACAGGACAACTTTTTGTTGATGGCAGGATTGACTTTGAACACAGACGACCTGACTCGATTTCCACGATCAGATTGATTTTCCAGAACCCACACTCCACGTCGTCGTCCCGTCCGGATTATCCTTGAGTTGAACCCCGGACTGCAGAAGCAATTGGCGAATCCGGTCGGCTTCAACCCAATTTTTGTTTTTTCGGGCCGAGTTTCTTTTTTCAATCTCCTGTCCGATCCTCTCGGGCGTCAAGCCCGATTGAGTGAGCGTTTTTTCTTTCATCATTCCTAAATAACGCGCCGGATCGCTTCCAAAAAGTCCCAAGACATCATGAATCCTTTTGGTTGCATCGATAAAGAGATGGCACAGCGAACCACAAAGCTCCTTTTGGTCATCCAACACCTTGTTAAAATCTCTGATGAGATCAAACAAGAGGCCAAAAACCTTGGCGGTGTTGAAATCATCGTCCATTGCCTCTTCACAATCTTTATCGAGGCGGCTGACTTTTTCAGCCAGCTTTTTTTCAGCATCACTCAATATCGGTTTTTTATTCTTGCCACACGCTCGCTGAATCCGCTCCAGCGTTGAATACCAGCGATCAAGCGACTGCCCGGAGGCCTGCATGTTCTGATCGGTATAATCAAGAGGGGATCGGTAATGAGCCGATAAAATAAAATAACGCAAAACCTCCGCCGGATAATTTTTGAGAAGATCCCGGATGGTGAGAAAGTTTCCCAGAGATTTGCTCATCTTTTCCGCATTGATGTTCACAAAACCATTATGAATCCAGAAACGGGCAAAAGGTTTTCCGGTTGCTCCTTCCGACTGGGCGATCTCATTTTCGTGATGTGGAAAAGCGAGATCGCGCCCCCCCCCATGAATATCAAAGGTTTCTCCCAAATGCTTCATGCTCATAGCGGAACACTCGATATGCCATCCTGGCCGCCCATCCCCCCAAGGCGAAGACCATAGAGGCTCTCCCGGCTTGGAAGATTTCCAGAGGCAAAAATCAAGTGGGTC
Source organism: Nitrospira sp. (assembly GCA_005240075.1). Taxonomy (GTDB): domain Bacteria; phylum UBA10199; class UBA10199; order UBA10199; family SBBF01; genus SBBF01. Next base: position 16,453 of record SBBF01000056.1, on the reverse strand, counting down.
CTTTTTCCCCTCATGAATTTCCACCCGGGCCCCCGCCTCCAGTTCATCAATTTTTTTTCCCGACAGTTTTCCATACCCCTTCTGTTTCCGGACTGAATAAAAAATATCCTCTCCTGCTTTGTAGGCCAGTTTTTTGTCGATCAAAATTTTAACGATTTTCTGCATGTCCGGAATGTAATCGGTTGCTTTGGGCTCGAAAGTCGGCTGTGTATTTCCCAAGGCAGTCATATCCTCATCAAAAGCAGCGATATACTTGCGACTGACCTCATTCCAGGGGATCCCCTCTTCCTGCGATCGCTTGATGATCTTGTCGTCCACATCAGTATAATTACGAACATAGTTCACCTGATAGCCGCGTGATTTCAGATAACGATAAATGACGTCAAAATTGACCAGCGCCCGCGCATGTCCCAAATGGCAATAATCGTAAACCGTGACACCACAGACATACATCCCAACCTGGGGAGGATGGAGTGGGACAAAGAGTTCCTTGCGGCGAGTGAGAGTGTTGTAGATATGTAATGACATAATCCGCCCCTACAATTTTTCAACGGTCGCCACTGCCCACGCAACAATTGCTTCTTTCTGACCGATCGGTCCCAATCCTTCCGCCGTCTTGGCTTTAAGATTGATCATTTCCGGCTTGATCCCCAAAACCGTTGAAAGATTCTCGATAATTGCCGAACGATAGGGAGTCATTTTGGGGGCTTCAGCCACCACAATACAATCAATGTTGAAGGGACAAAAACCTTTTTTCGCTAAAAGCTTAACCGTCTGCTCGAGGAATTTCATCGAATTAATCCCCTTGTAACGGGGATCGGTGTCTGGAAAATGTTGACCGATATCTCCCAGCCCTCCAGCCCCCAATAAAGCATCACAGAGCGCATGCAGTAACACATCGGCATCGGAATGCCCGAGCAATCCTTTTTCATGCGGGATTTCAATTCCCCCAATTACCAGTTTTCTTCCCGCCATTAATTTGTGCACATCGTAGCCAATTCCCACTCGCATAATTTCAAATCCTCCGCCGTCGTCACCTTAATGTTCCGCCGTTCCCCTTCCACTACATGGACTTTCTGTCCGACTGACTCAATGATGGCCGCTTCATCAGTCCATCGGGCATCGTTCAGATCGACTGATTGATAAGCACCCCGAAGGAGTTTTGCCAAAAATCCCTGGGGCGTCTGGACAGAAACCAATGAATTCCGATTTACTGTCCGGAAAACAACGCCATCCCGAATTTCTTTCATGGTATCGTTTACTGCAATCACGGGAATAACAGCCTTCCTCTTCTTCGTTTCCTCTGCGACTTTCATGATGAGCGCAGGACTCACCAGCGGCCGGGCCGCATCATGGATCAAAACAACATCATCATCCTGCAGTGCCAGTGCCTTGAAACCGTTGAACACAGATTCGGCGCGGGTCTTGCCTCCGGATATGTCCCTCCCCACAACAACAATTTTTTCAAAAATCTTTGTGCCAGCAAACACCTGCTCACAATGGTCAATCAATGTTTTCCCCTTTAAAACCGCTTCCTGTTTTTTTCCGCCAAACCGCTTTCCCTCCCCCGCGGCTGGAATAATGGCATAAAAGTTCATAAACTATAAAAAATTCCTCAACAGATCTTTTCCCACAAGAGTTAAAATCGATTCCGGATGAAATTGAACTCCTTCCAAAGAAAATTGTTTATGCCTCACCCCCATAATTTCATCTTCTTTTGTCCAAGCCGTAATTTCTAGTTCGTTGGGCAACGATTCTTTTTCAATAATCAGGGAATGATACCGCGTTGCGGTAAAAGGGCTGGCCAACCCCTTGAAGATTCCCTTGCCGTCATGAAAAATCTCGGAAGTTTTTCCATGCATGATCCGGGGGGCCCGAATAATGTTTCCTCCAAAAGCAGCGCCAATCGACTGATGTCCCAGACAAACCCCTAGAATGGGAATTGTCTTCGCAAACTGCTGGATCAAAGGAACAGAAATCCCCGCTTCCTTGGGAGTACAGGGCCCCGGCGAAATCACAATTTTTTCCGGTTTAAATTTCTTGATTTGATCAATCGTGATCTGATCATTCCGAAAGACACTGATCTCTTTTTCTGGATTTCGTCCTTTGGCAAGCAAAATCTCCCCTAGATATTGCACGAGGTTGTAGGTAAACGAATCGTAGTTGTCGATGATGAGAATCATACCTCTGTATTTTTCAATGCTTCCATCATCCCCATGGCTTTATTAAAACATTCTTTATACTCCAACCGGGGGATGGAATCATAAACAATTCCCGCCGCTGCTTGAATGATAATCTTCTCCTTCCGGATGAGCGCCGTCCGGATGGTAATCGCCATATCCATATTTCCGGAAAAACTAATGTAGCCGACAGCGCCGCCGTAAATCCCCCTCCTTTTTCCTTCCAGCTCTTCAATAATTTCCATCGCCCGAATTTTGGGAGCCCCCGTCAAGGTGCCGGCTGGAAAAGTGGCCCGGATCACATCAAACGCGTTCAACCCCTCCTTTAAAACTCCAGAGACATGCGAGACCAGATGAATCACATGGGAATAGCGCTCCACCACCTCCTGTTCATCCACCTTCACGCTCCCCGCCTGGCAAACCCTTCCCAAGTCATTGCGCCCCAGATCAACCAGCATGACATGCTCGGCCCGCTCTTTGGGATCTTTTTTCAATTCCTCCTCCATCGCCTGATCTTCCTCCGCCGTTCGTCCCCTTCTCCGGGTGCCGGCAATCGGGCGAAGCGCCACTCTGTTTTCTTCCAGCCGAACCATCAGCTCCGGCGAAGCCCCCACGATCGCAATGTCATCCAACTGCAAAAAATAAAGATAAGGCGAGGGATTGATTCGCCGAATGGCCCGGTACAATTCGAAAGGGGGAACCTTGATTTTTCCCTCAAACCGGGTGGAGACAACCACCTGAAAAATATCGCCGGCCCGAATGTATTCTTTGGCCTTTTCCACAAGAGCACAGAAAACCTCTTCACTATGACTGGCAGTCAAAGGGGAGGGAGTGAGTTTCACTTCCCTTAAATTTTTCGAATTAAAAACCGGACAGGGTTGTTTAAGTTTTTTGGCCAATTTTTCAATTTTATGCAGTCCCTCCTGATAGGCCTCCTCCAGCGGCTTCGTTCCGTCCAGATAAACATTGCAGACAATCAGCATCACCTGAAGCACATTATCAAAAACAACAACCGTATCGGTGATGAGAAACGACGATTCAGGCAAATTCAGTTCATCCTCGGCCGTTGAAGGGAGTTTTTCAAAAAAACGGACCATGTCGTAAGAGAGGAATCCGACAACCCCTCCAAAAAAACGGGGAAGTTTTTCATCGGTTACCGGACGATACGGAGCCAAAAAATCACGATAAACATCCAGCGGATCTTTTTCTGCTTTAATCATTTCTTTCGTGTGCCCCCGGGTGATTTCAACCTCTAAACCGCGGCTTTTGATAATCACGCGGGGCTCAACCCCCAAAAAACTGTAACGCCCCCATTTTTCCCCCCCGACGACACTTTCGAGCAAAAAATCATTCTTGCCGGTCTGGATTTTTGCAAAGGCGGAAACAGGGGTATCCAGATCCGCAGGGATCTGAAGATAAATCGGAATCAGGTTCCCCTTTTGGGAGCGTTCTTTGAATTGGTCAAAGGTTAAAGAAATCATAGGAATGCATGAAACTGCCACAAGGGTTAAGGGAAATCAAACAGGCTTTTTGCGATCCAGGATCCACTGGACAAAGGAGGGAAAGAAAATCAGGGAGGCGGCCAGATTGCAGGCCAGACCAATCAAGGCGATAACCCCAATCGATTGCAATCCCCGATGGTCGGCCGTCAGAAAACTCCCAAATCCAATCATCGTCGTCAAAGTGGCCAGGATAATGGAATTACCGGTCTGCCGGACAATCTTTCCCACCGGCTCCCTCCCGGCATTATGGACCATCCGGTGATAGAGATGAAGAGAGGAATCATCCGCTATTCCGATCAGAATCGGAAAAACAACCAGATTGAAAATATTCAATTTGACGCCAAACAGGGCCATCACTCCCAGGGTTAATATAAAACCAATCAGAATCGGAGTCACCACGATCATCGCTCTTCGAGAGTTTTGAAAATCCCACAAGAGAACCAGATAGACCACAAAGAGCATAATCAAAAAAGCGAGAGCCGATTCCCGGCGCATCAGGTAGAGGGCATCGGCAAAAATCATTGATCCTTCAGCCGGGTGATAGACCTGCTTTTGGGTGGCAATTTCCCGAATGTCGCTGGAATATTGCCGGGCCAGTTTTGTGTCGGACAACCGGACTTTATCATAAATCAAAACGAGATTTTCAGAAGATCCTGGATCGGGAATAAACTGACGCTTCAGGCTTTGAGGGAGATCTTCCATCTTTATTTCGGTCGGATGAAGATAGGGTTCAATTTCCTTCAAACGTTCCCTGTCGCCGGAAGACATATGGCGCTCATTCTTCTTGAGAAGATTCTCAATGGAAACCAACACCGCTTTTTTTTCTTCCGTATCTTGGGGAACAAAATCAAAAATCGATTTGACGGTATCGATCGTGGAAGTACGGGGAATGATCTCTTTCACTTTTTTGACAACTTCTACCGTTTCTTGAAGAGAGTCGGTCAACACAAGAGCCGGAGTTTTGGAGAGGGGAAAAACGGCATGAATCTTGGAATTCAAGTCCCAATAGCTGTTTTTCCGGCTCCGCAATTTTCCATAGTCATATTCAAAAGAAACAAGAGGGACAAACAGGAGACACAAAAAAGAAAAAATAAAACCCCAGACCACAACGCGACGGGAAAGAGGGAAAGGAGGAATCCAAAAACCCCCCTCGCCAAACTTGTCCGGACGCATGAATCCCCAACGCTCCGCCAACACCCAAAGGACAGGGGCAAAAAAGAGATAAGCTGACAGCAGAATGCCGATCCCCAGAGCGCTTAATAAACCAAATTCCTGAAAACCCTTAAAGTCGGTCAAAACGAGCGTAAAAAAAGCAAGGGCTGTCGTTAAAGCGGCACTGATCAAGGCCCGCCCCGTATCAAAAAGAGTGGACGTGATCGCCTCTTCCAAAGAAGGATGGATTTTACGTTCCTCCCGGTAGCGCGAAAAAAGATAAATGCCGTAATCAACACCAATTCCAAAAAGGATCGCCGCCAAAAAAACGGTGAGAATATTGAGCCTCCCCACCAGAAGAGCGCTGATACCAAAGGTCCAGAGAGTTCCCAGTAAAAGGGGAAAAAGAGTGTAAAAAACAGCGCCAATCCGGCGGTAAAAAACTATGAGAAGAAGCGAAATGCCCAAAAAAGTAATCAGGCTGGAACCGAGAACGTTACGGATGAGGGAGGTGTATTCATCGATCTTGCTTCTGAACTCCCCTCCAATACCCGCTTTAAGCCGGGGATGATATTTTGCCGGATTAATTTTTGATATCAGATGGTCTAAATCCTGGTAGGCTTTTTTTGCAAAATCAATATCGGTCATCGAACCTTTCGGCCAAATAAGCACGATGGTGTATTTGAGTTCCGGATCTTCGTAGTAGGGGCTCCCAAAGGTGGTCATTTGGTATTTACGCTCAATATCCTTGAAATCAAGTTCGGCAACCGGCGCCTCCCCTTCCTCCAAAAGAGAAATCACCAGGGGATTTTTTTCCTGCTTTTTATCTTTGATATACTGGTTCAAACGGTTTTCGATGACTTGCAGGTCCTCAAGGCTGACAAACAAAAGACGGTTTTTTTCTATTTTATCCCATCCTTTTTCAAACTCGGCATAATCCACCCAGTCATACTGACTCACCTTCGCTACAAAATCTTTTGCAAACGTACGTCGAATTTCAGCGTTGGCTCCTTCCAGGACAATCATGAAATTGCCGAACCCCCCCCTTTTTTTGTTGATCATTCGGAGATTCTGGACTCCGGGAAAAGTATCGGGAAGAAAAGCAAGATAATCGCTGTCAATGGAAAGGCGGGGTAGAATCGAAAGACTGGCCAGGGTTAAAAGAAACGCAAAACCGATAATCCAAAAGGGATGGCGAACAATCAAACGGGCCAAAAATTGGCAGAGCTCTCTTTTCCAGATTTTGCGGACAAACGGCATGAAACATTAATGGAATAAAACCCGCTTGAATTTTCTTTTTCCCACTTGAAGAATATACTCTCCCTCTTGCGCCAAAGTCAGGGTGGTATCGGCTACTTTTTGTTGATTGATCCTGACCCCCCCCTGTTCAATCAAACGCCTCCCCTCCCCCTTGCTTTGGGTCAAACCGGCCTGAATCAACAAATCAACCAGGGGTACTGATTCTTTTGATTTTTTGATTTTGAGTTCTTCAATGGTCTCCGGAAGATGGTGCGCCTTGAAAACTTCGTCAAACTGTCTCTCTGCCTGCAATGCCTCGGCCTCAGAATAAAAACGGGCCACCAACTCCTTTCCCAGATCGGCTTTTATTTTTTTGGGATGAAGGGTTCTGTCGATGGTAAGCGGATCCCGAAAACTGAGCAGTTCGTAGTAACGTCCCATTAATTCATCGGAGATTGACATGATTTTTCCAAAAATTTCCTGCGGGGAATCCTGGATAGCGATTGCATTGCCATATGATTTGCTCATCTTCCGCACGCCGTCAGTTCCCTCAAGCAAGGGGAGCATCATGATAACCTGGGGTTTTTGCCCCTCCTCTTTTTGAAACTGGCGCCCCATGAGAAGATTGAATTTTTGATCCGTCCCCCCCAATTCCACATCGGCCTTGAGCGCCACAGAGTCCCATCCCTGCAGTAAAGGATATAAAAATTCATGGATAGAAAGAGGTTCATGATCTTTAAACCTTTGCGAAAAATCATCCCGCTCCAGCATTCTTGCTATGGTATAATGTCCGGCCAGTTTGATGATACCATCAGCCCCCAGTTTCTCCAGCCATTCGCTGTTGTAACGAATAATCGTTTTTTTGGAATCAAGGATCTTGAAAACCTGATCCTGATACGTTTTGACGTTATCCGCAATATCACCTGAAGAAAGAGGAGGACGCGTTGACAAGCGGCCGCTGGGGTCGCCAATACGCGCTGTAAAATCACCAATCAAAAAAATAACCTCGTGCCCCAGCTCCTGAAACTGGCGGAGTTTGTTCAAGAGAACCGTATGCCCCAGATGAAGATCAGGCGCGGTGGGATCAAAACCAGCTTTGATTTTTAAAGGGCGATCCTCTTTCAGTTTGGAGATCAGCTCTTCTTCCGTAATGATCTCCACAACTCCCCGTTTGATAATCTCCAATTGTTCGTTCAATGATTTCATTAAACCGTAGGGGCGAACTTTATGTTCGCCCGTATCAATGATTCGCCCCTACAAAATTCTTTCACATATTCTTTTAATCGACACCCCTTTTTTTTCTCTGACATCAATCTCTACAATCGCTCCATTTAAACGGACATCCCCCGCCCCCACTTCAAACTTGGCGGGAAGAGTCGTTCGAAAACGAGTCAACGCCGTCTCTTTTTTCATGCCGATGACCGAATTGTGCGGGCCGGTCATGCCGACATCCGTAATATAAGCGCACCCTTTCGGCAGAATTTCCTCATCCGCCGTGGGAACATGGGTGTGAGTCCCCACACAAGCCTGCGCCAGACCGTCCACATACCATCCAAAAGCCCTTTTCTCCGCGGTTGTCTCGGCATGAAAATCAATCACGATCACATCCGCTTCATCCTCATATTTCTGGATAAGACGGTCAAACGCAGAAAAAGGACAATCGGGTTGGGGATTCATGAAAACTTTTCCCATCAAGTTAAACACAGCCACCTTGATTCCCCCCCGTGCTTCCACGACAGAGGCCCCTCGGCCGGGCGATTCCTGGGGAAGATTGGCCGGTCTTAAGATTTTGCAGTCGTTCTGGTTCAAGTAGGGATAAATTTCATTGCAGTGCCAAATATGATTTCCGGAAGTCATCAAATCGATGGATGAAGAAAGGAGTTCTTTCGTCTGCTTGGTGGTAATTCCCCTCCCCTGAGCAGAATTTTCACAGTTGGCAATCACCAGATCAATGTTGTGTTCTTCACGCAGGCGGGGAACAAAAGTCTTAACCGCTAATCGACCCGGTTCACCAAAAATGTCACCAATAAAAAGAATTTTAATCATGAAACAAGATAATCATTCTTCTCTGTTACAACACGAGCCACTTTTTTATCCCATACGTCAAGGGGGAGTTCATCTTTGACTTGAAACTCATACGCCAATCCAACCGATACGTCATGATACTCTTCTAAAACATGGTCATAAAAACCCCGGCCATAACCCAACCGATACCCTTTTTTATCAAAAGCAATGCCGGGCACCATGAGCAAATCAAGTTTTTGATCACTGAGAAGAGGGGCACAATCATGTTTGGGTTCTAGAATCCCCCAGGCCCCCTTTTCAAGGTCGCCAGGATCGCGAATTTCGTAAAACCGGATTCCCTGCTCCACGCGCGGAAAATAGACCGACATTCCTTCCTCAAGAGCTTTCATGAACAAGAGGTTGGTTTCGACCTCATTTTTAACGGACGAATAGAGTCCAATTTTTTCCGATTTTTTCCAAACAGGATTTTTCAAAATGCGGTTTTCAATCTGGACACTTAAATTATTGACCTCCTCGGCGGAGAGAGCCAGACGGCGCGCCAGAATTTCCTGCCTGATGATTTTTTTTTGAGAATTGGATTCCATGAGAAACAAAAAAGGGAGGTTTTTTGTCAAAACCTCCCGTAGAAAAAAATGCCCCCACCATGAGGCCGTGGACGGCTTTTATTTTTGAACCCTGATCTAAATCAGGTGGGATCCATATTACCCCTTTAGGCTTTCCCACGCCTTACGTCACTCCATAAGGGGAGACCTGCACACCAGGGCAAGAGACAGACCCCCATCGTTGTTATAGGTTCTAAAATAACAACAGCCTGCACGCACCAGGCAGGGGGGTTAAAAATTCTTTCAAAGACCGTTAACCAACTGACGCATATTGTCAACCCACTTCTTTAACTTTGTCCGGTAGCTTTCTTTTACCTTATAATATTCATCGGCAATATTCAAGGCCGCTAATATGGCCACGTTGGCCGTTGAAACAGCCTTGTTGGCCTCCACAATCTCATGCATTTTCTTATTGACATAATCAGCAACTTTTTTCACCTGCTTTTCGTCATTGTCGCTCCGAAAAACAAATTTGTGATCGAGAATGCTCAGTTCAAATGTTCTTTTCATGGGATTGAATCAGAAACGGCGCCACTATAAAGAAAGCGCCTCCCCAGAGTCAAGTTTCTTTCTTGATAAGTTACAAAAGGTTAGGGATGCTTTTTAAAAGTTTCCATTGACGGGGGGCAAGCCCCGTAATTTTCAAGGGACCAAAGGCCACCCGAACTAGAGTCTTGACAGTCAATCCCACTTTTTCGCACATCTTCCGGATTTGCCGGTTGCGTCCCTCGCTCAATTCCATCTTCAGCCAGACCGATTTGGGATTTTCCACAATCACCGCAACAGAAGCAGGCAATGTTCGCTGACCATCAATGACTAGTCCGTTGCGAAGCCTTTCCAGCTGTCGTTCTACCGGCTTGGGGGTCACTTTGACTTCGTAGATTTTTTTCAGATGAAAACGGGGATGAGTCAGTTTGTGGGCCAGTTCCCCATCGTTGGTCAGCAGGAGGAGCCCTTCCGAATCATAATCAAGCCTCCCCACGCTTTTGAGATGATGGAACTGGCGGGGAATGTAATCATAAATAGTCGTCCTCCCCTCCGGATCGTTCCGCGTCACGACACAATGCCTCGGTTTGTGAAAAAGAAGATAGTGGTACTGATGGGGCTTCTGAATCAGTTTTCCTTTGACGACAATGCGTGAAGAGTGCGCATCCGCTTTGACCCCCAACTGAGTGATTTTTTGGCCATCAACAAAAACCTGACCTTGCTGGATCAATACTTCGGCCTCCCTCCGTGACAATCCGGTTGACCGTGCGATAATTTTCTGAATCCGCTCCACTACTCCAAACCTTCTTCTTCTTCTTCTTTTTGCCGGGGGAAAATCCTCTTTTCAAGATCCCTGATCGCTCTCATGGAATTTTCCAGATCATCGACTAGCCTTTCCGATTCTTCATCGTTCACAAAATAACTCTCCCCCTTTTCTTCTTCCACGATCACTTCTTTTTTATGCATTCCTTCGGCAACAACAGTTGGCGCCTGCTGGGAAGCCTGATCAAACAACTCCAGATCTTTCAACGAAGGGAGTTCAGACAGGGAAACAAGGCTAAACGTCTCCAAAAAAGTGGGGGTTGTCCCGTACAAGATTGGCCGCCCCGCCTCTTCGCTCCTCCCCACCACTCTCACTAAATCCCGATCGAGAAGCGTTTTGATCACCCCCCCGCTGTCTACCCCCCGAATTTCATCGATCTTTGCCCGACTAACCGGCTGTTGGTAGGCGATAACCGATAGCGTTTCCATAGCCGGTGCGGACAGGCGTGGCTTGGGAAATTTTTGAAGATTCCGAATATAAGGGGCCAAATCAACTCGGGTTCGAAACTGATAGCCCTCCCCGATTTGAACCAGTTCAAAACCGCGTCCCCCTGATTGAAAGTCTTCCATCAACTCCCGCAGAGCCTGCTTGATTTCCTGCTGGGAGACATCCCCCTCCATCTGCCGCCCCCTTTCCTGGAGCTGAACCAGAGGATCCACCTCCCCTTCGTCAGTCTGATTTTCAGGAGGAGGCAAAAGGGGAGCCTCCTCCTTGGTTTCAGTTTTAATCAGTCTTTTAAGTTGAGCCGGACTCAACGGATCTCCTGAAGCAAACAGGAGCGCCTCAATCACCGGTTTCAATTCCGTCGTCTGCATGCAAACCTCCTTCATTTGAATTGGGGCCCCTTCGGCCCGTTTGTTGCTATTCGCATTATTTTATTTTGGGCCTCAGATGGCCCCAACCCCCGCGCTCACCGCGGGCCAAGCCCGACGGTTCGCTTAACGCATCCAGCTCATACTCGCTCACTATCAGCTGGAGACCTGAGTTGTTGCGTTTCTTCAACAATCTCGATTTTACGTTTGACCCAGATGGTTCCCCAATTTTCCGACTGGGTGATGGAAATCATTTTTAATCGGGCCATTTCCAGAAGAGCTAAAAAAGTAATCACCAAATCGGATCGACTGACACTCCCCAAAAAAAGATCTTCAAAACGGGTCTGAGACTCCCTCTTTAAAAGATCCAGCACTTCATAAATGCGATCGGTGACTGAAACCCGTTCCGTCTCAATTTCATGCCGGGCTTCCTTCGGAATTTTTTTGAGAATGTCCTGAAAAACACGGATCAAGGTGAACGGATCGATTGAAAGAGTGGCTGCCTCCTCTTCAACCTCCAGCGGAACAACCCGTTTAAAAACATCCCGGTTCAGCATGGGACGGGAGATAAGCCACTGTGCTCCCCTCTTGTAACGTTGATACTCCAAAAGACGGGCCACCAGATCAGCGCGCGGATCTTCCTCCTCCTCTTCCTCCTCGGGGCGTGCCACCAGCAGGCGCGATTTGATATGAGTCAATTCGGAGGCGAGCAGTAAAAAATCCCCGGCAATATCAATATTCAACTCCTTCATCAGCTCCAGATGTTCCAGATACTGTTCCAACACCAGAGCCACCGGAATATTATAAATATTCAAATCGTTTTTCCGAATGAGATGAAGGAGGAGATCAAGCGGCCCTTCAAACAACTCCAGATTGACTCTGACATTTTGAGAATCGATGGACATAGTTAAACAGAAAAACCAAGCCCCATGGCAGATTGCGCTTCCTTAAGCGTCTGACGGGCCACAAGCCCCGCTTTTTTGGACCCTTCGTGCAGAAGAGAAACAACTTCTTCCTTCTTCACTTTTTTTCTCCGCTCCCGGAAAGGGGCCAGTTCTTCAGTGAGATTTTTGATCAAAATCTTTTTGCAATCCACACATCCAATGGCCGCCGTTCGGCAGTCGGCATCGATCTGTCTCCTTGTCGCCTCGGACGTTGCCAGTTTGTGATAAGAAAAAATCGTGCAGACATCCGGGTTGCCCGGATCCTCCCGGCGCATGCGGGCCGGGTCGGTGATGCACTTCATCAATTTTTTATTGGCTTCTTCCTCGCTGTCGGACAAATAAATGCAATTGTTATAACTCTTCGACATCTTCCGTCCATCAGTCCCTGCTATTTTGGGAAATTCGGTCAAAAGGGTTTTGGGTTCCGGAAAAATCGGTTTTTTGTAGAGATAGTTGAAACGCCGGATGATTTCGCGCGTCAGTTCGATATGAGCCTCCTGGTCCTGGCCTACAGGAACGGCAGTCGCTTTATAAATGGCAATGTCGGCCGATTGAAGCAAAGGATACCCCAAAAATCCGTAAGTGGAAAGATCCTTATCCTTTAATTCCTGTTTTAACTCCTTGTAACTGGGAACCCGCTCCAGCCAGGAAATCGGAGTGATCATCGAAAAAAGAAGGTGCAGTTCGGCATGCTCCGGAACCTCCGATTGAATAAAAAGAACGGACCGCTCCGGATCAACGCCGGCAGCCAACCAATTGATCACCATATCGTCAACACTTTTTTTAATCACATCAACCTGGGCATACTCGGTTGTCAACGAATGCCAGTCGGCCACAAAAAAATAACACCGTTCCTTTTTTTGCAATTCAATCCAGTTCTTTAACACGCCAAAATAGTGCCCCAGATGCAAAGGACCTGTGGGACGCATTCCGGAAACAATGGTTTCTCTCATAAGAGCCACCCCGCTAAAGTGCTGACCGGATACCAAACAAGAATCCTGTAGATGCCGGTAATAAACAAAAGGAGCAATAGCATAAAACCATAACGGCTTAAAAAAAGATCAAACCGGTCGGCAAATGGATGGGGCAATAAACCGTATAACACTTTTCCTCCATCCAGCGGATGAATGGGAATCAGATTGAAAAAAGTGAGCGCCAGATTGAGATAAAAAATTTTGATCAAGGCTCCCAGCAAAGTGAAGCCGTTGTAACTGACATGGGGATTGAGCCAGCCGGGATTCAAGAAAGCAAGACCATGAATGATGACCGCAAGAATCACCGCTAAAATCAGATTGGAAACCGGCCCCGCCAGGGCAATCATCAATCCGTCTTTTTTAAAATTTTTCAGGTTCCGATAATCAACCGGAACCGGCACCCCCCAACCAATCAATACCCCTCCCCAAAAAAAACCAAGAATCGGCAATAACAGGGTACCGATTGGATCCATGTGGGGAATGGGATTGAGGGTCACCCGTCCCAAACGCTTGGCGGTGTTATCTCCCAACCGGGAGGCGATCAGCCCATGAGCGGATTCATGAAAACTGAGCGAGAATAAAAATCCGGGAAAAAAAAGGATAAAATCAATGAGCGTCGTTCTGTCCATGGGATTTTCATTCAAGCTACCAAAGGAATCAGGCAAGGTCAATGAACAGATGCGCCCATCACCCCCGAGGATGATGTTTTGCGTGTACCTCCAAGAGATGTTTTCGGGAAAGGTGGGTATAGATCTGGGTGGTGGAAATATCGGAGTGGCCGAGCATCACCTGAACCGCACGAAGATCGGCCCCTCCTTCCAGGAGATGAGTGGCAAACGAGTGCCGCAACACATGGGGAGTGACTTTTGTTTTAATCCCCTGTCGTCTCGCCTGTGCATTCAGATTCATCCAAAAAAATTGTCGACTCATGTTTTTCCCCAAACGGGTCAGAAAAAGAAAGGGGGATTGTTTCCCCTTCAAAAAAAGAGGACGGGCAGAATTGAGATAATTTTGGATCGCCCGACGTGCTGATCTGCCGACAGGAACAACCCGCTCTTTGGCCCCCTTGCCGCTGACAATCAAATACCCCTGATGGGGATTAAATTGAGCCAATTTCAGCTCCACCAATTCCGAAACCCTCAAACCGCAGGCATACATGAGTTCCATCATCGCCCTGTTGCGAATTGCTTCTTTCTTGCCCAGATCGTCTCCTTTTTCACTGAATAACTTATCCAGATCATTTCGACTTAAAACATGCGGCAGTTTTTGCATGAGTTTGGGAGATTCAATCAAGAAGGAAGGATCGGCCTCAATTAAATGTTCCCGAACGCAAAAATGGAGAAAACTCCGGATGCAGGAAAGATTGCGCACCACCGTTCGATAGGAAACCCCCTGCGCGCGCCGTCCTTTTAGATAATCAACAAGAAGTTCTGCTGTAACGGGGGATTTTTTTTTGCATACAAAATCACACCAAAATCGAAGATCCCGGCCATAAGCCGCCAGCGTATTTTTAGAAAACCCTTTTTCGCTGGCCATGTAAGCCAAAAACTGGTCAATAAAAGAGTCAAGTTGCATGAAATGTGTGTAACCTAACATATCATTGGCAAAAAGTCATCCCCATCACCATGTCACAACCCCGATCTTTTCCCTATGAATTTGAATCGCAGAAAGAAATTTTGTTTTATCCCAAAAAACCAGAAATTTTTTCCGGAGATATTCTGGAAATCGGTCCCGGTCGGGGGGATTGGATTTTGGAAATGGCTTCCCGCTCCCCTGAAAAAAAATTTGTCGCCCTGGAAATGGGAACACAACGCTACTTGAAACTGATCTCCCAAATTGAAAAAAATAAACGAGCCAACATACTTTTGATCAAGGGGGACGCCCGGATTGTGATCCCCCAATTTTTTTGCGAAAACAGTTTTGAAAAAATAGTCGTGATGTTCCCCGACCCCTGGCCAAAGAAACGCCATCAGTTCCGGCGGCTGTTGACTGTCGAATTCCTCGCCCTGCTGGCTCACGTCTTAAAAAAAGGGGGACTATTCACTCTGGCAACCGATTCCGCAGAATATATTGATTCAGTCCGTCAAAACTTAAAACAGGTCAAAGAGCTGGTCATTCCCGAAAAAAATCCATCCGATTCTCCCCCCTTTCCCGGCTATCTTCCCACTTATTTTGAGAAAAAATGGAAATCGGAAGGAAGAAAAATTTTTTACCTGACGACTGTTAAAAATTGACACCCCCCTCCTCTTTCTGTTAGCACTCATCCAGGAACTGGAGGTGCTTGTCCAAAAAAGGACATTGCTGAGAACAAACTCCTCACCTGATCCGGGTAATGCCGGCGGAGGGAAGATTCCGATGATTCGCATCCAATTAAACGGCCAAAAAAAAGCGCTGGAAGAAGCGCTGACGATCAATCAATTAATCCGCATTCTTCAAATCAACACTCCCCATGTTGCGGTTGCCATTAATTATGACGTTATCCCCCATTCGGAATTTCCCACCCTCAAGGTTAAAGACGGAGATAAAATAGACATCCTTCAGCCAACCCAAGGAGGATGAATGATTACCATCATTGGCGGCGGAGTCATCGGCTTGTCGATCGCCTGGGAGATCGCTTGCCGGGGGGAAAAGGTTACTTTGTTTGAAAAGGAAACCGTCGGTTCGGGAGCCAGCTGGGCCGCGGCTGGCATGATTACCCCGGCATCGGAAGTCCGCTTTGGAGAAGAAAAACTTCTTCAACTTTTTTTAAAAAGCCTCAAACTTTATCCTACGTTCATTCAGAGAGTGGAAAGAGAATCAGGAATTAAAACCGATTTTAATACAAATGGCTCGTTGATGATCGCGATCGATCAAGATGATGAGGCGGAATTAACGAGGCTCCATGACTATCAAAAAAGTCTGGGACTGGATGTCTGCCGGCTGTCATCGGAGGAAGTGGCCCAAAAAGAACCTCTTCTTTCCTCCTCCCATGCGGGGGCCTTGTATTCCAAAGAGGAGTATTGTGTCGACAACCGTCTTTTAATCCAGGCCTTAAAACAGGCCCTTCTCAAAAAAGGGGGGATGATTTTTGAAAACAGTCCGGTTCAAGAAATTATTTTTGACCATGAAAAAGTCGCCGGCGTTGTCGTGAAGAACGAGACTTTCAAGACCGATCAGGTTGTTTTGGCTTCCGGTGTGGAGACTCAACTCAAGGGACTCCCCGAAAATCTGAATCTCCCGATCAGGCCGGTGAAAGGGCAAGCACTGATGGTTACCATGAAAGGAGAGGAACGTTTAACCCATTCCATCAGAACAATTCATCGCTATCCGGTTTACCTCGTTCCCCGCTCAGATGGAAAAATAGTCATTGGGGCCACTTTGGAAGAAATGGGGATCAATGAGGAAGTAACGGCCGGGGCTCTTCTTGACCTGATCTATGGAGCCTGGAAAATTTTCCCGCTGGTTTATGAACTCCCGGTTGTCGAAACGTGGGCCGGATTAAGACCAACCAGCCGGGATCATGCCCCCATTCTGGGACCGACAAATTATCCGGGACTTCATGTCGCCCTGGGAATGTACCGGCATGGAATTCTGCTCGCTCCGGTGGTCGGCCAATTAATTGCCAATAACATTGTTGAAAAAAAGAAATCAGAATTCTTTGATGATTTTGGAGTGAAGTTCCCTCGACTTGTGCCCGGGGTTCATTCGGGGAACTTCACCAAGCCCGAAGGGCGT
>SBBF01000097.1 GCA_005240075.1 Nitrospira sp. | reverse complement strand
GTTCCATTATCATCCAAAAAAGAAAAGTCGCCGTCGGTTCGAACCATCGAGAAAGCGGTCTGAATTCCCCAATTATTTTTTCCATAAGAAAAATAAAGATGGTTCTTGATCGTGTTAAAACTTCCGTAACCCACCGATCCCCCCGCTTTGATTCCCTTGTCCGGTCTTCCGGTATTCATGACAATCGTTCCAGCTGAAGAGGTCAGTCCATAATCGAGAGGGGAGCCACCGCGATAGATCTCGATGGAATCAAGCAGCTCCAAAAAAATCGGGGAGAGGTCGGCCTGACCGGATTGAGCGGAATTAAGCGGAATGCCGTCCAGGAGAATGTTGACCTCTTCCGTCGAAGAGCCCCGAACGGAAATGGAGGTAAAATCTTCCAATCCCCCATAACGGTTGATGTGAACCCCCGCCTGGGAGGATAAAACTTCCGCAAGAGTCGCAGATCCCTGGGAGGTATCAGAAACTTGAATATGCCGCCCCGAAAGAGAAGGATCTTTTTTATAAACTTCCTGTTCGCCATGAACAGTAACGGGCGGAAGCCAGGTCTCCTGATCAGCCCACGCAGTAAACGGGAAAAAGAGCAGGGCAAGAACAACAGCGCGCATTCCTGCCTCCTGTCTTGTTTTGGGTGATTATTCAAGGATAAATCTACGCGTCATCGTCGCCGACAAGAGAGAAGGTAATTGAATCGGCCTCGAAGGTGGCCGTCGAACCCTCCGAGGTGACTGTAAGGGTGGAAGTCATTTCAAACGTGGTGTCGTCTTCCACTTCATCCGGGAGGTCAAAAGTGGTAGTAAAGGTCACGGTTTCGTTGCCGTTAATGTCAAACGAACAGGTAGCCGATTCCCCTAGGTTGGAGCAGGAGGCATCATAGGTCTGGCCGCTCGTCAGTGAGGGGGTGACCAGAGTCAATTCAATATCATCAGAATCAAAACTGGTTGATGTATTGTTGGTAACCGTTGTCGTTACGGTAATGGTATTTCCAAAATCAGCCGTGCCGCTCATCGATTGTTCCACTTCAAAATCGTCTTCGCTGTCGATTTCAATGGTCTGTGTTTTCAAGGTGACGGTTGAAACGTCCGGACAGGTGACTGTCGGCGTGATGGTCAATGTTTTGCTGTCCAGTGAACCGTCCTGATCGATAAAAATATCCAGATCAAACGTTCCAATGGTATCGTAATGAACGGCGAGTCCCTCGCTTTCCTCCACGTCCACGTCATCCAGAAAGACATTGAAATTGAATTGTCCCGTGGTCGGTTCATAGGAGTCAGAAGAGGCCCCGATAGGGGTGATGCTTGTCGGCAAAAAGATTAAATCAAACGTACAGGAAACAGGATAGGCAATCTCCAGGGTAATCGTATCCCCCCGGTTGACCGAATTGGTGGAGGGGTCTTCCATGTTTTCAATCCCGCTGGAATAATCTTTGGCAATGGGAACTTTTAGTTCAAACCCGAACCCCCCCGACTCGTCGCAGGCCAATCCCGATTCAGTCACCGCTGCGGTGTCGGACTCCTCGTCAGTCGAATTATCGGAGGAATCAGTACAGGCGTCATCCGAATCGCAGTCGGCGTCATCGCAATCGGTGTCTCCATCGCCGTCGTCGTCCGTGCCATCTTCGCAATCCGTTTCGGTGGTACTGGTGCAAGCGTCATCCGAATCACAGTCGGCGTCATCGCAATCGGTGTCTCCATCACCATCGTCGTCCGTGCCATCTTCGCAATCCGTTTCGGCAAAAAGAACGGGGATTCCCGCAGCGGCAAAGGAGGCACGAGCCTGTTTTAAAATTGTTGACGTGACAATACTGGGAGAAGTTCCGTCATCATTGACGGCAGACAGATCGGAGGAAGTCACTTCCACGCAATAGGTGCCTGATCCCTGCAGGCTCACCTCAAAATTTCCGTTTACATCGGTGATCGGCTCTTCATCCAGATCGAGTTCTTCATCATCCTTGGTGACGGTAAAGGGGAGATTGGCAATTGTCCCTTCTTCGTCCTGTTTTTTGTTGTCGGCATTTTCGTCCAGAAAAATCGTACCGGTGAGATTCGTGTTGCACCCTCCGGACGCGAGAACAACAAGCAGAATCAATCCAAAGCACTTTCGAATGGACACTCCTAACCCCATACTGTTCAAATTCTATCACATCCGTTTTGGCCCGTAAATCTGCAAACTGCATCCACCACTGGCACTTCCTGATCCTTCGGTGGTATCGCCCGATTCTTGATCCGAATCAGAACCATCCTCACCCGCCTCGTCATCTGAATTGCCGCTCGCATCGCCTGTTGAGTCATCATTCCCATCTGAACCTCCAGGATCGCTAGTATCTCCCTCATCTCCATTATCCAAATCAATTTCAGTGGCCTCATCTTGAACAGCGGGAACAGCATCTTCCTGATCACCTGCTGATGGTGACTCTGGTGCGCTAGACTGCGCCGCCGATTCACCCGAACTCTCCTCTCCACTACTTGAATCTCCAGAATCAGATGATGATGTACACGTCGAATCGCTGCTGCAATCCGAATCACTGCAATCGGCACTTCCATCCAGATCTTCGTCATCGCCATCTGAACAGTTCTGTTCAGCACCCAATTTTTCAAAAGCACCGATGTCGCAAGTAGAATCTCTCGTGTAACCTCTTTGATCTGTCGATTGGCAGGTAGAGGGATCACCAGCATTCATTCCCGGACTCCCGCTTTGTAGAGCATGAGTGGAAGTAGAACCTCCATTGTCAGCAAGAGATTCCAGTTGGGCACCCAGAACCCCACTCCCTAATGAGTCTCCTGTCTGATCGCCTGTCGCAGAGGTATAGGTACACCCTTGAACATCGCCAATCAAATTATACCCGCCACTTGTTACTGATCCGTAACAGTCGTCTCCACTACCTGCATCGTTTTCACTTAAAATCGTGTTTTGTAATGTTACAGAGGAACCACTCTTCACGTAAATTCCTCCCCCCTCACTTGTTGCTTCGTTAAGGGTTATCGTACAGTTCAAACAGGTCAGAGTGGACGAATTGGCTGCGGCAATCGCTCCCCCCTGTGTTGCACTATTTGCCGAGAAAGTGGTGTTGGTAATCGAAATAGAACTGGTTCCATTCGCCAAGACTCCTCCTCCCGCTCTTCCTGACAGCTGTTGCCCTCTGAAAAGGGAACGGGTAATGGTGATCGTTCCTTGACCTTCAACTCCAGGCCCCTGATTATTTTCAAAGAGAGAGTCGCTCACCGAAAGTGTATCATAGTTGTGAATTCCCCCCATGGAGTTATCGGCAAAAGAACTATCCGTTACCGTTAAGGTCCCATCCCTGTTCTCAATCGCTTTGGCGCTCCCCCCTGCTGTATTGGAAGAAAAGGTGCTGTTTTCGACAAGAAGAGCCCCCGATGTATTGTTAAAAACAAGGCCGTAACTGGTTGTTGCATAATTGCTGGAGATATCGCATCCCGAAATTGTCACCGTTCCCCAGTTATAAAGAACGGCACCATACCGGGCATTGGCCCCCGTAATTTTTAAATTGGAAAAGGAGGCAGTCACACCGGAAGCAACACCAAAAATGCGATAGGAAGCAATGCCACTTCCATCAATAACCGTACTGGAAGAACCTTCTCCGGATAATGTCAAATCCCCCGTAAGGTAGAGCGTACCATCAGCCGATAAATCTTCACCCGTTTCAGCAATCGAAAGGGAATAAGTCCCGGCAGGAATGGAGATCGTATCATCCCCCGACCCAGCGGTGCAGTCAGCATAAGTCGCCGCATTATGGTTGGCGTTAATGATCGCCTCACGAAGTGAACAAGCACTATCTGTCGACAAAGAATCGGTTGTCGTCGAAACAGTGATGGTTGCCGCTGTGACTTCCAGCGAAAGAGTGGCCAAAAAACAAAAAAGAATCACCCAAAATATTTTTCTGATCATAAATATCCTCCGGTCATCTTGATATAATAGGGTGGACCCCATTATCCAGACAATAAAACAAGCAAAATTGGTGCCAAAAAGAGCCGCTCATAATTTTTTTATAACTATATGTTTTTATTGTTTTTTTAAAGTTAAGGAATCATGGAATCCAAAGAAAAAATGAAAAAGGATTATCAAATTGAAAAAATCGTCAAAAAACAGACGTATGTTAGCCGTTTGAATTTTGCCCAGCACACAGAAGAGCGACCTTTTGGCCAATACGGGTTAATTCTTCCGAATAACGATCAACATTCAAAAAACTGCTCGATGCATGAACATGCGCTTCCTGAATTTCAATAATAAAAAGTTCGCGGGCCACCTTGATCATCCTCTCATTTAAAAGAAGAACACTCCCTTCCAGATTTTCACCTGCCTTGATAAGCTGGATCAGCCGGTCCCTGCTTGTTTCAAAAAACAGGGAAGCTCTTTCAAAATGAGGTTCAACGGCATCACTCTCCCCATTCTCTCTCCGAAGCGCCACCAGATAATCAACATGTTGTTTAGCCTTGTCCATCACTTCAAAGGCAACCAGAAGAGCCAAAAGCGTCATGCCTGGTATACGCCCCCCCCACTCAAACGGAATACCATGCTTGAAAAAACAGGGAAACAGCTTCTGCCAACACTGCTCATGATAATGGCCTGCTACAGGCCCTTTCAGATTTTTTTTAAGCTGAAATTCGTCAAAAATATTTTCAATCCAAAAACCGTAGGGACCATACACCATCCCCACAAAAAAAAGATCGGACCTGTCGTCAGATTCCAAGAGTCCCTTTAATCTCCCCTGCTGACGGAGAGACAGAAGCGAAGACTCCTCGTCCCATTGCCACGTTGAAAGTGCTCTGGCTGTTTGCATGACACAAGATGCTCATGCAAAATTGATGCCAGAATTGCATAAAGTTTCATTTTATAAATATATGAAATTAAAAAATGTTTTTTTAACAGATCTGATCAATTAATGACGAATTTTAAAAAAAAAGTATATAATTTGACACTTGGTCGTCATGATTATGACGACTGACAAATCACTTTGCCCTTTGACAAAACCAAATGAGATAAGGCAAAGTACGCCACTATGAAAAAATTGATATTGCCAAATACGATCGGATTTAACGTGGACGATGCGACGCGCAAGCAGTTGGAGGCAATTGCCGGCGCCGGTGGCGGTCAGTACTTTCCTATGATGACATGAACAAAGATCATGTGACTTTCAAAGTCGACGTTGTCTCGCGCGGTGATTTGGGAACTGAAACAGACGCCGGAGATACCATGGAGAAAGCGTCGTCCATTTCTTTTCAAAAATATCCGGTCAATTATTTGAGTGCCGTTGATCGGAACGATACCTACAAATTCGAGGGGCAAAAGGGGGATGCCCTGTATAGGGGATTCATCCCCAACGATGAAAACCTGCCGGGGTTGAATATCGATATCCCCCTTGAGCCTTCCCGATTCGGGAACTTTTTATCTGGTCATCAAATCAGATTAGGGGATTGAAGGAACACATGGATACAGTTTTGAACTGATCAAAACAACGCCGTCCGCACCATAAAATTTACAGATGAATCGCTCCGCTTCCCAGCCCCAGAGCGGCTTCCTTGACCGCTTCGGCCAGAGTGGGATGCGCATGGATGGTTCGGGCGATATCCTCCGCACAGGCCTGATATTCCATCGCCAGCGTCAGCTCCGCAATCAGATCGGAAGCACGAGGTCCCAAAAGGTGGGCTCCCAACAGGCGATCGGATTCTTTGTCCGCGATCAATTTCACAAATCCCTCTTTTTCTCCCAAAACGAGCGCCCGACCATTGGCCAAAAAAGGAAATTTGAAAATTTGGGGGTTGATTCCTTTTTGTTTCACTGCTTCTTCCGTCAATCCAACGGAGGCCACCTCTGGCCAGGTATAGACAACGCCAGGGATAGCTGAATAATTGACAGAAGCCCCTTTCCCACTCATCACTTCAACCACGGCAACCCCCTCCTCTGAAGCCTTGTGAGCAAGCATCGGTCCGGCAATCACATCTCCAATCGCGTAAACCCCCGCGCAGGTTGTTTCAAAATTTTCGTTGCAGATAATTCTTCCTTTCTCATCCGTTTGAATTCCTGCTTCCGACAACCCCAATCCGTCCGTATACGGTTTTCGCCCCACGGCCACCAAAACAGCATCACACTTGATTTTTGCTGACTGCACATCCACTGAGTCATAGTCAACTTCAATATCCTGATCTTTTTTGACATTTGCTTTATTGACCTGAACTTGCAGTTTAAAATTCATCCCCTGTTTCTCCAGAATTCTTTGGAGATTTTTGCCCAGATCACGATCCATGCCAGGAAGAATCTGATCGAGAGCCTCCAGAATGGTCACTTCAGATCCCAGCCGCAAAAAAACAGAACCAAGCTCCAAACCGATATAACCGCCGCCAATGACCACCATTTCTTTGGGGATGCGATCAAGCGACAAAGCCCCCGTGGAATCAAAAATATTTTTTTGATCGACAACGACCCCCGGAATGGTTGTGGGGCGACTTCCGGTGGCAATCAAAATGTGGGGGGCTGTTAAAGTTAACGCCCCGCCTGACTGAGTGACAACAACCTGCTTGTCTTTCTGAATTTGAGCCGTTCCCGTGACAGGAGTGATTTTGTTTTTCTTGAAAAGGAGGGCAATGCCACCGGTTAGCTGTTTGACAATCTTCTCTTTTCTTTCCATGAATTTTTTTAAATCAAGAGAAACCTTCTCCACGCCGATTCCATGCTCGCTCAATTTATGTTTGGCCTGGGCATACAATTCGGATGATTCCAACAGGGCTTTGCTGGGAATGCATCCGACATTCAAACAGGTTCCACCCAGTGTTTTGTCTTTTTCCACACAGGCCACCTTCATCCCCAACTGGGCGGCGCGGATCGCCGCCACATATCCCCCCGGCCCGGCGCCAATTACAATCAAATCATAAGAAGAGTTTCCTGGTGACATCTGGATTCCTTTTAGTACAATTGGTACGCCATATGACGAAGCATCTGGCTTTGCCAGTGCTGAGATTTTAGGCCCGCTTCATTCCGCCTCAGGCGGAGGAAGCTATACAAATGGAAGAAACCAACCCTCGCATTCTGATAAGGCCCCGCCACACAAAATTAGATCCCCGTGAAAAACGGCTTGTGGGGATCATGTTTGTTCTCGCGATCGGGGGGATCATCGCGTCTCTTATCCTTCCTTTCGTTCTCTGATTTTAAACCACAGTTAGGTTCGCATATTTCGCCAAAATCTTTTTAATCTGCCCGTCGGAAAAAGCAATCGTCAGTTTTTCCTCTCCCTTTCTTCCCTCGGACGACCGAATGATTCCAGTTCCAAAAACAGGATGTTGGATTCTCATTCCTCTCTTAAAAACAGCCTCCGATTCCAGTTGCGTGAAAGAAGGGAGCCGCTGGTCATATGAATAATCAATATGAATGGGGGCTTTGCCGCTGGCGCCCCCATTCCCCCTGCTAGTTCGCTCAGCGCAGAATAAATCTGACGCTTCGCTCACAATCGTCTCTTCATTTTCAATCAAATGAACCAGTTCTTCGGGAATCTCCTCCAAAAAACGGGAAGGGAGATGGTATTGACTGGCGCCAAAAATTCTGCGGTAAGTGACAAAACTTAAAAACAACTCCTTCATGGCGCGGGTCATTCCTACATAGCAAAGCCGCCGTTCCTCCTCCAAATCGTCGTCACTCTCCAGCGACCGGCTGTGAGGAAAAAGCCCCTCTTCCATTCCGACCATGAAAACACAAGGAAACTCCAACCCCTTGGCCAGATGGAACGTCATCAGGGCTACTTTTCCCCCTTCTTCTCCATAATTGTCCAAGTCGCTGGCCAAAGAAACCTGATCAAGAAAAGTTTCCAATTGGGGATTGTCGTTCGTGCTGATAAACTCCTCCACCACATTCACCAGCTCTTCCAGATTTTCCATTCTTCCTTCCGCTTCGATCGATTTTTCATCCTGAAGCATTTTCCAATAACCGGTTCGCTCATAAAGGCGGGGCATGAAATCAATCAGAGACATTTCGTTTCTCTCCTGTTTCAATGCTTCAATCATCTGGGCAAAGGGAATCAGTTTGGGATGCCCCAAACCCTTAACGATTTGCCAGAGCGATTGATTTTGTTGAGCCGCCATTTCTTCCCATTTTTCAATCGTTGTTTTTCCAATCCCGCGTGCCGGCACGTTGATGATCCGCTTCAAACTGATGCTGTCAGCCGGATTGACCAACACGTGAAGATAAGCCAGCATATCCTTGATTTCCTGGCGTTCATAAAATTTCATCCCACCAATCACAACGTAGGGGATTTTGTTTTTGAGCAGTTCGTCTTCAAACGGGCGCGATTGAGCGTTGGTGCGGTAGAAAACAGCCATTTCGCTTAAAGCAAAATCTTTCTTCTTCTTCAGAATTTGCCCGACCACATAACGAGCCTCCTCTTGCTCGCTTGAACCGTGAAAAAGAGTAATGGGAGCACCCTCCTCATTTTCGGTCCAGAGCGTTTTCCCCATCCTTCCGCTGTTGTTTTTTACCAGATGAGACGCGGCCTGAAGAATTTTTTTGGTCGATCGATAATTCTGCTCCAGCCGGATCACCTTCGCCTCGGGATAGTCTTTTTGAAAGTCGAGAATATTCCTGATTTCGGCCCCCCGGAACTTGTAGATGGACTGGTCGTCATCCCCGACTACGCAGAGATTGCGATGATGGCGGCTAAGCAAAGCAACCAGCTCGTACTGCGATCGATTCGTGTCCTGGTACTCATCGACATGGATATACCGATAACGGTCTTGATAGAAAGCCAGCCTGTCCGGTCTTTCCCTGAAAAGAAGAACGGCATTCAATATCAGATCGCCAAAATCCATCGCCTGATTGAGACGCATTTTTTTTTGGTAGAGATTGTAGACTCGCGCGATTCTCTCGCTGTAAAAATCAGAGGCTTTTTTAAAAAACTGATCCGCACTGATCCCCTCATGTTTGGCCGCATTGATTTTGTGGGCCGCCACTTTGGGATTAAGCGAAGGGAGTTTGAGTTCCTCCAGGCATTGGGCAAGAAGATGTTGCTGATCCCGATCATCATAAACAGTAAACTCACTCTCGTACCCCAGGTGGGAGGCTTCTCTCCTCAAAAGGCGGAGACAGGCCGAATGAAAAGTGGCAACCACCATATCCTCCGCCTTACTTCCCAAAATTTTTTCAACCCTCTCCTTCATTTCGCCGGCCGCCTTGTTGGTAAAAGTGACTGAAAAAATATTCCATGGTTTTATTTTTTTTTCGCGGATTAAATGGGCCACGCGGTGGGTCAACACTCTTGTTTTTCCGGAACCGGCTCCGGCCAAAACAAGAAGAGGACCTTCCGTATGTTCAACCGCTTCGCGTTGGTGGGGATTTAATGGGGAGAACATAACCCGTACGGGCGATCCTTGTGATCGCCCTTTATTGTGGGCAAACACGGGGTTCGCTCCTACATTATTTGGTTATTCCACGGTTACGCTCTTCGCCAAATTCCTCGGCTGGTCCACATCGGCACCTATCATATCGGGGGCTTTGCCTCCGGCGCC
>SBBF01000024.1 GCA_005240075.1 Nitrospira sp. | reverse complement strand
GGCGGAAATCATTCCCGTTGATACTGCCGCCAATGATGGGGTTTATAATTTGGATGAGGATCACGATTCCCGATCCACGATTCACGATCAACGAACGACACATTTCCCCTGGCATTTACGCAGCACACAGACAGAAATCGTGGGACGTACCTTCCCTGCCAAAACCGGCAGGGTGTTACAGCTGATCACTAGAAGATAAGGAGCATCTTATGCCGACAATTTTGGAATTCATGGGAGTCAACCTTTCAGAGGCCCCCTGGCGGGAAGCGGAAAATTATCTCCAGGATATCGTGCGAAGGAGGAGGGTAAATCCTGCCGCCCTGGATTCGTTGGAGATTTACAATTTGTTCCAGGATACCGCTTTGGCTTCAAGGGATCCTTCCATTCAGGCCGCTCTTGATGCCGCCTCTGTTTTCTTGTTGGATGGAACTTTGCATGGCCGCCAGTTAGCTCATCTTGTCAAAGGGGGGGATTCTCTTTCCCCGGTCCTCGGGTATCTTCAATTTCTAGCTGAAACGAATGATTTTCCTTCTCTTCAAAAATATATCGATGTCCTCCCCGAACCGCTCTTGTGGCGCATTTATGCCACAGAGGTCTACGATGCCGTCATGTCGGTTTCTTTTGCCCGTGATCTGACAGATGCCCATGTCAAGGGGGCCATCGATCATCTTAATGCAACCGGGGGACAAACCGTTTTAGACATTGGCGCCGGGACCGGTTTGGTGGCGATGGACCTTGCGGATGGCGACTTTCAAGTTGTGGCAGTAGAGCCCAATTCCGCAATGGCAGAGATTTTGGGCAGACGTTTGTCCGGTTTAACGAACGTGGAAATCCACAATCATATTTTTGAAAAGGTCGATTTGGGAGGCCGGCAATTTGATGTCGTTAACTTGCGAAATGTTTTATATCTGATCAACGATCCGGAAAAATTCATGCAAAAAGTTTTTTCCCACTTAAAACCGGGAGGGAAAGTCTTCATCTCCGGCCCGATGCCGAATGCCCAGGAAATACTCCCTTTGTTGGCCGGGGATATTTCGGATGAATTGTCAACAACAAGAAGGAAGGAGGAGATCTGGCGTTTTGCCTTGGTTGGTCCTATCAATAAGCGTCTTTTGAGAAGTTCGTATATTCGACATGCTGATGAGGTAGCGGATATGCTTCGCAAGGTTGGTTTTGAGGTGGGGGAAGGGGATCTGGATACGCGGTTTTATCGGGGGAGCACCTATCTGATTCAAGCCACCCGGCCCGATCAGTCGTCAAAAATCGTTTCTGGCGATCCGGCGAGTGGAAAACCGCAGTATAGTCTGGATGAATCGGCCGATTCCGTAGGGGCGCATCGCGATGCGCCCGCTAAAGCAACAAGCCCCGAGCGACGATCCGCGATTCACGGTCCACGAACAACGAGTTCCCGCTGGCATTTACGCGGCGCCCGGTCCGGAGTTGTGGGGCGATCCCTTTGGGCAAAAACGGCCAGGATTTAGTCTTTTTTTTATCACTTTTTTGTTGCACTCCGTTACGATTTTGTCATAGGGGGTGACTTTGTTGTTGGACATACCGGGGGGTATTTGTCAGACAAGACGGATGGGGAATGGAAATCCTAGGTCCTTGAACTTTCGGTTCGAGGATTCTTTTTAATCCCACCGCAGGGCTTCGGAACAAATAAAGAGAAAAAAAATGATATTGGGTATTGGGGTTGATCTGGTGGATATTGTGTCGTTCAGGGATATTATCAACGATCCGGCATCCGCATTCAAAAAGCGCCACTTTACCCCGTCTGAAATCGCCTATTGCGAGGGGCAAAAGGGACACGATCCGGTTCATCATTATGCCGGACGGTATGCGGCGAAAGAGGCGTATATTAAAGCGCGCGGCCAGGCGTTCAAAAATAAAAAGGCCGATATCGATATCAACTATTGCGAAATTGAGGTCTCAACTGATTCAGATAGCGGCCCCGAAATCGGAGTGAGTGGAAAATTAAAAGAACGGATGGAAGCGTCAGGGGTCAAAAAAATTTTCGTATCGATAAGCCACGAGGCAAACACAACCGTGGCAATGGTTATTCTTGAAGGATAAGGAGATATACACATGGCAAATAATCCAGTCAGTATTTTGAACGGTTATAAAGACAACCCTTTGACTATTAAAGGCAGAGAGGATCTTGAAGCGATTGCATCCGCTCTTGATCAGCTTGAAGACGCCGATCAAAGACGGGAGTATCTCGATGTTTTTCAGAGATATTCGCAGGTGAGTGCTTACCTCCTGGAACGGGACAGCCAAGCCGCTTTGGCTCAACTGCAGAGCAGGGCAGGACAAATCTCAAATCCAGGAGCTGGAGGAAGCGGAGTTCGTGAAGGGGTGCGCCTTGAAGGGCTTTCACGACCTGTTCAGCCTGCCGCGGAAGAAAAGGTGCCAGAGGTGCCGGCTGTTTATACAGTTGCCTTGCGTCATGCCGAATCGAACGAAATTGTTCTTTTTGAAGGGGACGAAAAAAGAGAAGTCCATTTTGTTTTCGAAAATACCGCGTCAGCCCGCGCGGCCAATGCTGTTTTACAAGACTTGAGGATGGCTCGTAACGGATCGGAAGAATATGCGAAAAAACCGCCGCAAAATAAAATTGAAACCGCGTTGGAGGCCTTGACTGATTTGCTTGCGGCTTATGAAAAGAAACCAAACCAGGAACTTGGACGAGCTATCACAAAAGTTCTCGATTTAGTAACAGTTTCAAGCGAATTCTTGGATGGTTCTCCTCCGGAACGATATACCACCCGACGGGATTTGATTATTGGTTACTATAAAGCAGGAGCGCTTGATGGAAGTACGCCTGTTACCAGCTTT
This sequence comes from Nitrospira sp., assembly GCA_005240075.1. GTDB lineage: Bacteria > UBA10199 > UBA10199 > UBA10199 > SBBF01 > SBBF01. The sequence goes on along the minus strand of SBBF01000024.1, from coordinate 22,804 downwards.
AAAACTCCCCTTATGTTGGCTCAGGCGGTAAGTCGTGGCAAGAAAATTTCCATCCAGTTCGCCGGCAATTCCACCGATTACATGGCCGATCTCGAATACCTCTATGCCATGCCCGATGTGGCGCCTCTCATTACACGATTGGCAAAGGCCCTTCAGCGCCGGGCCGAGACCGACCCCGAATGTCTCGCCAGCGGTTTTTATTCGCAGGGAATGGATTTAATCGACTGGCTTAAAAATCCTTCCAATCGCCCCAATGCCTCCACCATGTCGAGTTCCTTCATCAGCCAGCCCCTTATTTTTGTGACCCAGGCGGCCCGGTGGCTTTATTTGCAAAACCGCGGCTTCAATCCCACTCCGGAAATGATTCAGGAAATGGGGGGATTCAGTCAGGGGGTGATGACGGCGACGCTGGCGGCCCAGTTTCTGGAAGGGGAGGCTTATGCGAGCAAGGCCGAACAGTATGCTGTCTGGCTTTTTTGGCAAGGTTTTACCATGCAAGAAGTGATTGAAGGGCTTCAGGATATTTCCCCTCCCGAAATGCGGTCAGCCGGAATCGATGCCGATGTCATTCCTTCTCCCATGGTTGCAATCAATGGTTTGACTACGGAAGAACTCCAGGCCTATCTCGACAAGGTCAACAAAACTTTGCCCGAAAACAAATGGATTTATATCTCTCTCAACAACACCTATCGCCGCAAAGTTGTTTCCGGTCCTGTTTCTTCTCTGGCAAGGCTCCATAAATTATTGATGACCACAGCAACCAAAGAAAAAGAACTCTCAGACAAAAAGAAACTTCAATGGGGGCCTCTTTCCGCTGAAGATATGTGGCTTTCCACTTCCGCTCCCTTTCATTCCCCCTACATGCGGCCAATGAAGGCGAAGTTCGAGGCAAAACTGGATCTGGAAGGGATTACCGTCGAGGCTTCTGCGCTGAAAGTGACTGTTCGAAATACTCGTGATGGAAGCGATTTGCGTCTGTCTCAAAATCCACGCAGGGATTTGGTCCAAAATCAGTCAACCGATGGATTGAATTACAGAGCGGTTAATGCCGGCATGGAAGGAAGTATTGTGGTCGATGTCGGCCCCGCGGAAGGGGTTGCCGGAATCGCCCGTTCCAACTTAAACGGCACGGGGACCGCTTTTGTGGAGGGGGGAAAAGCGGAGGGGTTGAAATGTCTGTTTACCACCGATTCCGGAGAACTTCCGAAAGCGTTGGATTACAATGCCAATCGTTCTCGTGTGGTGATGCTTCCCGACGGGAGCCTGGCCATTGACAACCGTTATACCCGCTATATTCATCGTCCTCCAGTCCGTGTGGGGGGAATGACGCCGACCACCGGCGATTCTGATATCGTTGTGGTCGTGACCAACTATGGTTACTCGATCGAGTTGGCCGGAGGAGCGCAGGGGACCGACAAAATTCTTGAAGCTAAAATCAGGGAAATTTCCGAGCGACTCAAGCCGGGGGAATATATCACCGTCAACCTTCTTTTCTTAAGTTCGTATATTTGGGGATTTTTGCCGACGGTCAAGAGACTGGTGGCTGAGGGGTATCCCATCGGCGGTTTGACCATTGCCGCTGGTGTTCCTGATGCGGATGTAACAACGACGCAACTCCTCAAAGACTTAAATGACATTCTCATCTGGGATGTTTCTCTCAAGCCGGGAGAGCCAGCGGGAACCGCCAGAGTCATCGAAATTGCCAAACAAAATCCGGACCGTGAATTTGTCGTCCAATTCGAGCTCGGTCCGGCGGGGGGGCACCACAGCTGGGAGACGGCCGACATTCTTCGCGAAAATTACCGCAAATTTCGCGAACAACCCAACATCATTCTTTTGGTGGGAGGAGGGGTTCGCAATCAGGAAGATGCCGCCCAATATCTTGATGGGTCGTGGAACAGCGAAGGGGCTCCCATGCCGATGGATGGGGTTTTTCTCGGTACCCGAATGATGACCGCTACGGAGGCAAAAACGAGCCCGCAAGTGAAAAAACGTTTGGCTGAGTCAACGGGGGTTCCCATGAGCACTTTCCCTCGACGGGGAGCCTACGGTGAAGTTTCAGATGTCGAAACGGCCACTGCCAGTGACGGCGAGCCGATTCATCACACAAACACGACCGCCATGCGGGTGCTCAAATGGCTGGAAGCCAATGCCAAAGCGGACAGCCCGGCTGATGAACCGCGTGTTGAAGCGTGGCTCACCCGTCACAAAAAACAGCTGATTGTTGCCTTAAACGGAACCCAGAAGCCTTACTTTGTGAATATCGATCCCACTTATCAAAAAACCGAGTTGACCGACATGAACTATGAACAGGTGCTCCACCGCCTGGTTGAACTTATGTTTGTTCCTGACGAAGGGGGTTGGATCGATTTCTCGCTTCGCGACTTTGTGGGGCGTTATATGGAATATCTTGAAAGTAAATATATCCGTCCCGACGCCCAGGGCAATTTGCCGCCGTCATTTTTTCAGAATGTTGAAACATGGGAGCCCAACACCAAACCGCCACTTCGATATTTTCACGATCTCGAATCCGATCCTCTGGGGACGATTGCCCGCTTTTTTGAGAAATATCCGTCCGTCTGTACTATCCTCATGGATGAACGAGATGTCGCCAAGTTTGTCGAACTGTCAGCTATGGGTCGTTTTCGGATGAAGCCTCTCCCTTTTATTTACAAGATCGACAAAAACATCTGGCGCGATTTTGCCAGCGATGCCCTTTGGCAATCACAATCGCCGCGATTTGACGCCGATCAGGTTCTCCCCGAACCGGGTCCCGTTGCTGTGGCGGGAATTCCGGAACCCAACGAACCGGCGGGACAGATTCTGGATGTCTTTGCGACGGCGATACGGAATCGTTTGCTGATTTCCCAGTTGGGGCTTGACCCAGAAAATGAGGAGGTCCGTGAAGTCGAAACCAGAAAACCAGCGGCGGAGTCGTACAAAATATTCCGCGAGGCGATGAATGCCCATCCCGCTAAAATCGTTGATGTAGTGACGCTGGAAGAAAATCCGGGGGGAGTTTCCAGATTCTCCGTGCGCTTCTACTTGCTGACAGATGAGCAGAGAGCGGCCATTCCTCGCGTGGCTTATCTGGGGGGGCCGGTTCTTCAAAACAAGATGCCCAAACTAACATCGATGAGGGCCAAAACCTCATCTGATGGAATCGAAACCTGGATGGTTACCCATGCCGAAGCGGCCTTGAACCCCACGCAAAGTGGAAAGGGGCCGAGCGAATATGCCCAGTTTCTCTATTATCTGGCCGGAACTGATGCTGGCACTTTGACCACTCTCCTGACTGCCAACCAGTTCTATCAGGGCAAAACGCCGGTCAACAACTATCTGCGCGACGTTTTGAGGCCACGGGATGGGCAGAGATGGAAAATTTGGCTGGATGAAGAGGGGCGTGTTGTTTCTATTGCGTTGTATGATGCCACTTATCTGTGGGCTAAGTCTCCCGGGACAGAAGATCATCTTCCAGTAGTTGAAATGAGTTTGAATGGTGATCATGCCATTGAAGGCAATTTCAAGGTAACCGTTCGTCATCCTGAACCGACCTTCTCGCGTGAGGCGGCGCAGAATGTTCACGAACTTGTTTACTACTACAATGACAGCTCTGGACAGGGTTATGCCCCTATTCACGAAGTAATGGCGGGGCGTGCTCAGCGAATCAAAGATTTCTACCGCGGTCTGATGTTCGAAGGTGAATTAAGCGGATTGGGAATCGAGACCCCTTTCACCAATACCTATACCGTAACCGATGCCGACATTCGCCAAATGTTCCGTGCCGTGAATAACGACCCCAAGGCGAGCCCACAGAAGGGGGCCGATGGTCGACTCCGAGCACCGCTTAATGTCGGCATCAAGGTTATTTGGGAATCGTTCTTCAAGACGCTATTTCCGGAAGAAATCGACGCCGATATTTTCAAATTGTTGCACCAGTCAGCCGGCCTGGAAATGCTGACTTCCGATACCTATTTTTATTCGGGAGATTCTTTTGATGTCAGTATTGCCATCAACGAAATCGAAAATACCGTGGGGGGCAAACGGATTCGTGTGTCGGGCACGGTCACACGCAACGGGGAACCGGTGGCAAAAACCGCGCAGGAGGTCTTTATCCGCGGCAATTATTCTCGCGAAGAGCTCTCGCTCTATCGTCGCGAGACGGTTACCGAAACGGTCAAGCTGGAATCCGAGGCCGATGTGCAAACATTGCTCAAGCGCTCGTGGTTCAAACCGGCCGAAGGAATTCAAATCAAAAAGGGGGATACCCTTTCATTCAAGGTCGACGTGAATCACCGCTTTTTCAGGGACGGAACCAAATCATTCAACACGACTGGAGGAGTCTATCGTGGTGATGAGCAGGTCGGGACGATTTCATTGGTCTACCCCGAACTGACGGTAACGGGTGACAAACGGGAACGGCAAAAGACTCTGACCAAAAAATTCACCCGTAGCGATATCGTTCTCGATTATTTAAGTGGCCGGGCCCTGTCCAAGGCTCCCGTCAAGCTGACTCAGACCCCCGATGCCATTGAAGTCAAAACCACTGCACCGAAAAACATGATTGCCTATGCGCTCGCCTCTGGCGATTTAAACCCCATTCACACCAGCCCCTATATTGCGGCAGTGGCGGGATTGAACGAGCCGATTGTTCATGGCATGTGGACCTACAGCGAAGCGGTCAGAATTCTCACGCAAAAAGTGGCCGATGGAAATCCCTCGCGCGTTGTCGGGTTAAACAATGCCCGTTTCCTGGCTCCTGTCGGTTTGGGATCGGCGCTGGTTTATTCCCTCACGCATACGGCCAACAGGGACGGCAATCTGGTTTACACCGTCAAAGCCTCCAAGAATGTTACCAATGCCACGGGGGAGGAGGAACAGGTTCAGGTGTTCGAGGCGGAGGCGGTCATTTCTCCGCAACGCACGATTGATATTTTCACCGGACAAGGTTCTGCCCGTACAGGAATGTTTGACGACTGGAAGGATTCAAAACCGGCACAAGCGGTCATGGATGATGTCGATCAATACCTGCGGCGCCAACATGGTTTTTCCATCAAGGAAATTGTCGCCACCGGCGGACTTATCAACAAAGGTTCGAGTGATCCGGAGTATTATGTTTATGTTGATCAGGGGGAACGTTTGGTGGCTCCCGCCGGCAAAACGATCCTTGATCTTACCCAGTTTCAACAGGTGGCTTTGGTGGTCTACGCCATGGCAGGCTATACAGCGATGAAGGATGCGGGGGTTGTCAGCGGTCGCGAAATTGTTGCTGGTCACAGTCTGGGTGAATATGCCGCCTTGTCGAGTCTTGGCATCATTCCCTTGGAAACAGTGGCGGAGCTGGTTTATCAGCGGGGCAAAACCATGCAGGATGTTCTTTCCACCCCCGAATTTAAGGGGAGAGACTATCGCATGGCTTCGGTGCGGGCCGATTATTTCATGGTCCCGGCTGACAACGGCAATGGGGCTTTAAGGGCGATGACTGAGGAAGATCTGCAAAGAGCTGTTCATGCTGTCATGGAAGAGTCGAGAGAGTTTATCAGTGTGGTCAATTGCAACGCCGTCGATCAGGCTTATGCCGTGGCCGGTACCAGGGAAGGAATCAGGGCTCTGGAACGATATTTCTCCCGATTTGATAAAGCGAGGGGGAAAGAAAAGGAGAAGGGAATTTCCGAACTCCCTGGAATTCTGGTTCCTTTCCATTCAGCTCTTCTTTTGCCGGGAGTCAACAGATTTCGCCAGACTTTGCAGGCCGAAATGCCGCACGAGCTTGATCCCCAAGTGCTTGAGGGGCACTACATTCCCAATCTGATTGCGGTCCCTTTTTCCATTTCCAGGGAGTACATTCAGCAGGTTTATGACTATACCGTTACCATTACCCAAAGATATTCCCGATTTTTGGGGGGGCATGATTTTTCAAGTTTGGTTCTCAAGGACATTCTCGATAATTATGATGCCTGGGCCCAAAGACCTAAAGAGCTGACAAGGGCCCTGGTAATTGAGTTGCTGGCGTATCAATTTGCCAGTCCGGTCAAATGGATCAAAACGCAGGATACGTTCCTCCACGGCGTTGAAGGGTTTGAGCCGGTTTCCCGTGTGCGCGAAATCGGCCCGGCTCCCCATTTGTCTGCCATGCTTGGCATGCAACAGCGCAAAAGACCGCCGTTCGTTCTTCCCGAGGCCGCTTCGGTTGCAACCCCTGAAGGACGGGCACTGATTTTAGCCAACGAACCGTTTCCCCAGGGGGATAAAAAGGATGCGGGGGTTGCAAAACCAACTACCTCGACTTCCGTTCAAGCTGTAAACGAAGCCCCTAAACCAGTAGCCGCGGTTGCTCCGCAAGCTGTTGTTGCACCAGTTCCTGTACCGGCGGCCGCCCCGGTTGTTGCGGGGAATGTGCCTCCCCTTGTAGCTGGCGCCGCCAAGGCGCTGGATGAAACGCCCGCTCTTTCCATTGAAAATGCACTTCTGGCAGTTATCGCCCTGAAGATTAAAAAACCGTACTCGGCGATCAGCCTCGATGCCAACATCGATCAACTCGTGGGGGGAAATTCCACGCTCGGGAACCAGACCGTTGGTGACCTTAAAGAAGAATTCAACCTCGGAGACGATATCTCCAACCCCAAACAGATTCCGCTCTCCCAACTCATTGCGGCCATCAAGGTGAGCTACAAAAGCCCTGGTCCGATTCTCCGCAATGCCTTTGAAGAATATGTGGTGAAACCGCTTGGCAAAAAAGGGATGGACCGCAGGACGGTGCTTGACTTTTTGATGGGCGAACGGATGCTGCCGGAACGCCGGATGATGGATGTCCAGAACTGGCTTACCGTCCTCGGCCGCGAAGGATTTTTTGCCGAAGGGGATGATCCGCGGGCCCGATTGAACGAGGCGGTGAATCAGTATGCCACGGCCAAAAATCTAGCCATTCCGATGAAATCGCTTTTGGATGCCGCAAAAGGGGGAGGGGGCGGAGCAGGTGTCAGCTCCGAGGCGCTGGAAAAATTCGAAAAGATGTATTTTGGCGAAGATGGCCGGATTGCCCGCGCTCTGCTTCAAAACCTGGGGGTCATGGGAGTCCGCTGGCAGGACTGGGTCCGTTGGGAAGACTCCGAACTGGCCGAGCTCCGCGCCTTCAAGGCCCAGTTTGGGGCCAAGCATGTCCAGGAATACGGCAAACGGACGGTCGCGGTGTTTGATGCCGATAAAATCATCGAACTGGAGCGGAATTGGGCCGATCAACTGGCGCACGAACTTTATACCGAAATGCTTGCCGGAAAAATTCCCACGGATGACAAAATGGATGTGGCTATTTCCCGGATTCTCCGATGGGTTACCCACAATGATTTTTTGGTGATCCTGAATTTGCGGCAGGAGGTCGAAAAAAATTCCCTCTTCCCCAACCGGGAGAAGGCGTTGGCCCTTTTTGACCGGCTTCTGGATGATTCGCTGGCGGTGATCGAAGGGACCAAATCGCGTGGCTATGTACCCATGAAGAGGCCGATGGCTCCCAAGACCGAGATCACGCCGCAGGAAGAGGCCAAGTTTGCCACTCAACCGCGTGTATTGAAGGACGGAAAGCTGGTTGCAACCTGGGCCGATTTTGCTGATGAAATAGCTGGAACCTATGAACGCTATCAGGCGGGTCAGTTTCTGGCCCCCTTTGCCTCGGTTCGCAATCTGCCGACCAATGACAACGGCAAGGCAATTCGTGCGGAACAAACCCGGATTTATCTGGAGGCCTTGCGGTACAATGCGACAAACGGTTTCGATTTCACTGGAAAGACCATCTGGTTATCTGGCGCCGGGTCCCTCTCAATGGCTGAAGAATTAGCCGCCATGTTTATTGGTGGTGGTGCAGACCGGGTGGTTATCAGCCATTTTGACCCGCGAAAACCAACCCCGCAGGATGACCTCGATCGTTACAATGAAATCCGCAAAATGAACGGCCGTTTTGGCAACAAGGTATCCATTGTGCCGATGAACCAGGGGAGTAAAGCGGACATCGATGCGGTGGCCGCTTGGATGGACGAGCGGGATATTGTGCCCGATCTCGTGGTGCCGTTTGGAGCCGTTCCTCCCCGTAATACCCTGGACTCGGATTCACAAGGGGTGATTGAAGCCATTGAGGCTCTGATGCTTCATTCCTATGGATGGATGCTGGCCGCTTCTGCCAAGTTGATCGACAAACGCCATCTCGATAAAAAAGTGGTGGGACTTCTCCCTCTTTCGCCCAACCATTGGATTTTCGGGAAGGACAAACCATACGGTGAGACCAAGCGCGCCGCCGAAACGCTTTATAATGCCATCAATTCTGAAGAACTGGGAAAATATATTGCCATCGCTGGTGCTCGCATTGGCTGGGTGAACACCGCCCTCATGATGGATTTGGCCAGTCTCTCCGAGGTGCTGGAGCAACGCTATGGTGTCCGCACCTTCCTCCCAGTGGAAATGGCCTTCCAACTGGCCACGGTGGCTTATCTCTCCCTGCTCTCGCCCGAAGAGAAAAAGGCTAAGGGGTGGGAGAACTGGGATCCAACTGTGTTTATGGACTTAAACGGTGCGTTCGAAATTCTCGAAAGCTACGTTTCAACAAGGACCGACCGTAAAGGGGTGGCCGCTCTTGTCGAAGATCTCCGTTCCGAATTGGCGACAGAGGTCGAAATCCAAAAAGCCCTCTACACGATTGCCCAGGCTGAAAAGAAAGCCTACGGCGAAAAGACCGATGACGAACTCAAAGCCGAGGCGGCCGCCCGCAAACAGGATGTGCGCGCCGATTTCCGTAGATACCTTGACCGTATGCCCCCCAAGGCCACTGATGCACAACTTCAAAATTTGGCACAAAGGCGTGGCATCACAGATACAAGCCTCGACCTCGATAACACCTTTGTCATTGTTGGTTTTGGCGAAGTGGGCCCGTGGGGCAACTCACGTATTCGGTGGGAGTATGAAACCAAGGGAGAGCTGGGAGTCGAAGCCTCCATTGAACTTGCCCGTATTATGGGGCTGATCGAATGGCGCGAATCCAAAGACTATGTCGGCTGGTGGGATGTAAAGGAAGACAAGGCGATTGCCGATCTCGAAGTCAAAGAAAAATATCACAAGTACATGATTGAAAATGCCGGAATCCGCGAAGTTGATCCGGAAGTGGCCGGTTTTGACCCCCGCCGTATCACCACCTATGTGGAAAAGCAGGTGGGACCCGAAGGGGCTGAGGAGAGTGTGGCCAACCGCGAAGAGGCCGAGGCGATCAAATCGCAATATTTAAAAGACGGGTTTGTCGATGGCAACAAGCCGGGAGTGAGTGATGAAGACAAGCCAAAGAGCGTCTTCAGCTATGAACATAGTGGCCAATGGTTTGTCCATCTGCCGGCCAATTCCGAAAAGCGGATCAAGAAAATGCTTTCGCTTGATCGGTGGGTTGCCGGCTTGCTACCCAAGGGATGGAGCGCGCGGACATTTGGCGTGCCGGAGTCTCTCATCGAGAAGGTCGACCCAACCTCCCTCTACAATCTGGTGAGCACCGTTGAGGCGTTGTTCAGTGCCGGAATGACTCATTTCTTCGATATCCTCCAAGTCTTAGATGACAATGCTCTTTTGACATTTAGCAGTCCGGGGGAACTTGACGCGAAAGCTGAGGTATTCGCGCGAACCTATTTTGGTCTCGCCGATATCGGCAACGTTCAGGGGGGGGGAATGGGGGGAATGAGTGCCATGCGGCGGCTTCAGATTGATTTCCGGCTCGGGCGGCCAGAGCAGATTGATGCGCTGGAGGATACTCTCATCAATGTGATGAAGTCGCTGGCGACGCAGTACATCTTTAAGGGTTACGGAGCCACCAATTCAACGGTTACGGCTTGTGAAACAGCGCTGGCTTCACTGGAGACCGGTTTGGATTTGTTGCGCCAAAAGAAGGCCCGTTTCGTGGCGGTTGGCGGATACGACGACTATGGCGAAGAAGGGACGCGTGGTTTTCAGAACATGGGAGCAACCGCTCCAACTCAGGAGATGCTCGATATGGGAATCGATGCCAAAGGGCATGCTCGGGCCGCTTCCCCCCGTCGTCGTGGATTTATTGAGGCGCAGGGTGCCGCTACATCCCTCATGATGAGCGCCCGTGACGCCCTTGAAAGAGGCTATGCCATTCAAGCGGTTGTGGCTGGCGCCTGGTCGGCGTCCGATGGTGGCGAAAAATCGGTGCCGGCGCCGGGACAGGGATTGCTTCGCGTGTTCGAAGGGGGTTCCGGCAGTATTATCGCAGGGGCCCTTGCTACACTGGGATTGACCGTGAATGACATCGATGTCTGGTACCCGCATGGGACCTCTACTGATGCCAACGACCGGAATGAATTGAAATGGGGCCATTACGGTCTCACGGCGGCCGGACGCACAGCGGGCAATAAGGTGGTTGTTTCCTACCAGAAAAACAAGACCGGCCATCCCAAAGGCCCGGCGGCCGGATGGCAGACCAACGGGGTGATCCAAGCTTTGAACAGTGGTACCGTTCCGGGAAACCCGAACCTGGATGACATCGATCCGGAATTTGCCAAATTGGGCTTACTTGATCGCTTCCTCCTCTCCACCGAGACCTTAAACTACGGGGCGCATGCCCTCATGGCCGGTATGGCCACCAGCTTTGGCTTTGGTCACGAAGGGGGCGTTGTGTTGCTTGTCAATCCCGACCGTGTGTTGATGGCTCTCACGCCGGAGCAGCTGACCGCGTACTATGCGAGGCGTGATGCCCGGCAGAATGCGGTTTATCAGCGTGAATTAAGCTGGCTCACCGGCAAAACCGGCCAGCCCGGCGAGGAGGGAAAAACGCCTTATTACGATTACAACGCCGATAAACCGTTCGAAGGGGAAACTGAAGATGAAATCAAGGCCAACGAGCGTGATTATCTTTTGGATCGCACCCAGTTCGAATGGGATCCCGTGCGAAAACTTTTCGTGCGAAAGGAAAAGAATGGAAAAAAGCCAACTGGTGGCCAGGTTATCGATCTCCGTACCGCTTTAACCGCCGCTCGCGCTGGGAAGAAAGATGGCATGGGTGCTGGATTAACGCCTGCATCGTCAGGAACAGCTCCGTCGGGTACAGGTTCCTCAGCACCTCAAGCTGAACCCCCTGCTTCTTCATCTGAACCAGATAATACCACCCCCCGCGGTTCGGCAACCTCCTTTGAAATCGGCGACAACGTCACCCACATCCCTACCGCTCAAATGCAGGCGCATTTGGCGATGGAGGATGCGAATACGACCCTCTATGAAGAAAATCTTGTGCCCCAACCTGTTGCGGAAACTGATTCCGCCGAAGTTGAAGATCAAGGACCGGTTGTCGATCTTAATGAGGCAGGTAATGATCGTTCTGCGCCCGAAAAAGAGGATGCTTCACGACCCCTAGACCGCATGGCTCGGCTGACTGCGCAACATCGCATCGGCAGGGTTGCCGGCCGGACCAGTACCGGTATTGCTTTGAGGGTGATTCGATAAGAAGCAGTTGCTTCTCGCGGCGAAAACAGTTAGCCTTATAAATATGGAAGAAAGACAATTTTCCCAAATTGAAAAATGGTTTGGCCAGCTCAACAGAAAAATTGAGGAAGAGATTTCCAGGCTGGATGAAAAAATTGAAAATCGTTTTGCAGCTTTATTGACCGTCTGTACTAATATACGCAACGATTTGGAGAAGCTCAAGAAAGACGTTGAGGCGATTAAAAAAGATGTCGAATTTCTTAAAGAATCCCATGAAAAATACGACCGCTACGATGCCCGCATTACAGTTCTGGAACTAGCTCTGAAAGAAATCGAACGTCGTCTGACCCACTAAGGATTCTTAAAAATCTTCCGGCTTTCAAAAATTTCCTTCAAGTTTAATTTGACCTTTTTTAAGCTTTTCAGGATGACGGTTTCGTTGTTGGCAAAAATCTGGGGCCCTTCAAAGTTTTTTCCTTTCAGGTGGTATCGTTCAACATAAGCCTCTTCGGGATCAATGAGAAGGTATTCCTTGACTCCGTAGTATTCATACAACTCTTTTTTTTCCCGTTTATCCTTGACTGTTGTCGAGGGGGACAAAATCTCGATAATCAACGTGGGAGCTCCCTCAATATGAGCAGCAAGTATTTTTTTCTTTTCACAGACCACAAACAGATCCGGTTGGACGACATTTTCATCAGAAAAGACAACATCAGTCGGTGCTATAAAAACAAAGCATTTTTTTCCCTTAAGCTGACTTGAAAGCTGGCCAAAACAACTGCCCGCTATTGTTTGGTGAATCGTTGTGGGAGCGGGGGTCATATTGTAAACCTCCCCGTCAATAATCTCCCATCGTTCATTGTCATTCCAGGTGAGATAATCCTGGTAGGTGTATTTTTGCCTCTTTTTTTTAATGGCTGGATGCATGGTGTAATTATATGACTAATCTGAAATGACCAGCAACCGAATTGTTCGCATTTCAATCGTTTCCATTCCACAACAGGCCTCCTTGCGAGCTTTGTCGGCTCTTGTTTTAGTTTTGGGGGAAGAAGAACAAAAACGGCTTGAAAAAATGGGGGATGAACGGCGTACGGTGGAATACGTTGCCAGCCATGCTCTGGTGCGAATCAAGATGGGAGAGGTTTTGGGGATTAAACCCGATGAGGTGCCTCTTGTATTTGAGGCGGGTAAAAAACCACGGTTTGATGCCGTAGGGGGGATATTTTTTTCCCTCTCCCACGATTTTCCGCTTGTGGCCTGCACTCTGGCTCCTGTTCCTGTTGGCATTGATGTAGTTAAAAAAGGAAGAATCAAGCAGCCGGAGGATTTGGCGGTTCGGTATCTTTCCAAAACGGAGTTGGCTGACTGGAAAAAATTGGACGATCAAGATCGCACAAAAAGATTGGATGAACTGTGGGCTTTAAAAGAAGCTTTTTTTAAGGCGGCCGATTGGTCGATCAAGGATGTGATGGAAAAAACCGATTTTACTTTTCTGGATGGCAAGCCCGAATCCTGGCCTTCATACCAGTTTCATCTGTTTGAACCGGCGCCTGGGTTTACGGGAGCGGTGGCTTATGGTTTCCGGAAAAAGTTGCCTGTACAGCATGAAACTGTTGTGTTTGAGATGTTTCAACAATTATTTTTTGGAAGATAGATATTTTACAATTTCTCTCACGAAAATATCAAAATCAGAAAGCTCCTGTTTCAAGGCCTTGTGGAGAAGTTTGTGATCAATGTCGTCGTAGAGATGGACAATCCGATTTCTTAAGCCGGCCATGCGGATAAAAGCCTCTTCTTTTGTTGGCGGCAGAATTTTTGCCCGGGTCAGCAACTTGAAAACATCCCGGTATTCCAACGGCTCCCCCAACGATTCCTCGGCAATAATGTGGGATCCAATATCCAGCATGGCTTCAATCGTGACATGAAGGAGCCTTTCAGCCATGGAGGTGTTTCGTATATCTCCGACGTATTTTTTATAGGTCAGTTTGGCCAGTTTTTTGAGTTCGCTGATATTTCTTTGAATACGGGCAATTTTAGACTGGATTGATTCTTGATCGAGTGGAGACATTAGGAATGAGCTAAAATAGCATTCTCCATATAACGATGAAAGGTTTTTCTTAAGTGGTGGGTGGCCAGATAATCTTGAATTGTTTTTAAGCGAAATGCGGCCACGGCCCCTGGAGATGAGGCATACAGAACTTTTCCATGGACCAACACCTGCATCCTCAGCAAGGGAGAAGCTGTATTCAGCACCGCCAGGTCAATATCGTCCCGTCCAAAAATCTCACAAAGTTGGCGGGTGGTCGTTGTTACCTCCGATAATAGCCTCTTCTTTTTGTTGAAAAGAACAGCCATGTCCAGATCACTTAAAGGACCCATGAGATCTTTGGCCAGAGAGCCATGAAGGAAGACTAATTCGACAGGCTGGGTCCGGAAGTAAGCCTTAATCTCAGGCATTTTTTTTTGAACTTGAGCCAAAGACAAAGGATCAAGATGGGAGGGGGTGGACTGAAATCTCATGATGTAAATGATAAAATGACTGTCCAAAAAATCAAGCTCTAATCCCCCCTGATTTTAAATAGTTATCTTATGATGCCCCGCGTCAACGAATTTTTTTAGTTCGCACGCAACTTTTTTAAATTTCTGCCGATAACTGGGAGAGAAATTTAAAGGAGCAACTATGGCGGATTTAAAGACAACGGAAGTCATCTCCATCTGGAACGAATTAGATTCTCTTGATCAGACTGCTCTGCAGGCGAGGATCGATCGTGATAATAAAGCCAAAGGGGTCGTTAAATATTTTGTCACTAACGCCATATCAGGCCATACCGAAGATAATATCCCCATTCGCTATGTTGATTTTGACAGAAATCTTAAAACTCAGGAAGACCAGTTTTTTTTGGAGCAGGGAGAATATGATCTGTGGAAGAGGATGGTGAGGGGAACTGTTTTAGCAAATCATCGCTCCACTGTTTATCCTAGTTTTAATTCCAACACGGTTTATGCCGTCATGTTGGATTTGCAAAACAAAGTTGAATTGTTGTCTATAGATGAAAATTCAGATTTGGAAGATTTGTTACAAAAGAAAAATCATCATGTACCCCAGAATGATGAAGAACGGGGAATTGTTGAAGCCTATATTCGCTCCCAAACAGGCGATGGAGCCTCTTATTCAGAGGCCAATTTCAGACAGATTACTGGTTCTTATACAAACGAAGAGGGGAAGATAATTCGGGCATCAATTGATCTTCTCGTTATCCCCAAAATCCAGGCTGTGGGATGTGCGCGTGATGCCGATGAATATGCGGACTTCAAGGGGTATTTTCCTCTCGATCATTCTGTCAAACAGGAGCAGGTTTCCCTGTTGAATGACTTTTTGGCCGCTTACCATCCGGGCGGTTCGTATGGCGGATGCGTGGTCAAGCAGGGGGAATTCAAACTCCAAATCAGGCCTGACATGATTCCAGGGATGAACGCTGACCTAACTGCGGCCCTGGCCCTTGTAAGTGAAAAAAAATCTCTCCCTTCCGATGCCAGCGAAAAACTGACTGCGGCCTACAAACTTGTCAGCAGTTTTTCACCTGGAGAAGTAGAAAAAATTCAATCGGCGCTGGAGGACTACAAATCTGAAGTCGAAGGCTACGAACCGCCGGATCCGAATGATATGGGGGGGGGTGTACTATTGCCACTTGTAGTGGCATTGGCGACGGCAACGGTTGTTGCTCACTTCGGTATCAAGGCATTAGAGGGTTTGGGAACCTGGATCAAAGTCAACACCAAAGGATTTCTTCCCAGTTTTGGAACCAATCTTACCCAGGAAGTAATTAATAAAGCCCAAAAAAGGGAGGTGAATCCTTACATTGTAGGAGAGAATCAACATTATATTAAAGAACTGATAGCTCTACTTGAGCCTCCGGAGGAAGGAATCAAGAATCGAAGCTCTATCCAAAGAGGAAGACCTGGAGTTGGTAAGACGGAAACTATCAGGTATCTGGCTTATCTTTCCGCAACAGGCCAGTTGGAACAACTGCAGGGATTTGAGTTTTGGCATCTTCACTCAGATAAATTGTCAGGTGAAGGAGCACTATCAGGCGGGGCAAAAAAAGTTGAGTGGTTGGTCAAGGAAGTGGCTGCGGCCAAGGCCAAGGGAAAAACATTGGTGGTTTTCATCGACGAAATCCACCGTATTGTCGATGTCGACAAGCACTCCACGTCCGATATTAGTGATGTTGCCGAAAGATTAAAGGAACATGTGTTTGCTGGGGAATTGATTATTGTGGGGGGCACAACTATTGATGAATATGGCAAGTATATTGGAGGAATTCCGGGTGATCCCAAATATACTGGAAATCCTGCTTTTGCGGAAAGATTTCGTGTTCTTGATTTACGTGAGGCTTCAGGAACTCAGCTCAAGACCATTTTAGAGGCCCGCGTAGGATCAATTGCCAGGGCAAGCCGGGTTACATTCATGAATCCATCTGGTGGGACGGGAATAGTTGATTTATTAATGGAATGGTCGGCACTGGTTGAGCCGGAACGGGCGGAACCCCGACGATCTATTGATTTAGTCACGGAATTTGTAGATTCTCAAAGGGCCCAAAATAATCCTATTAATCTCCCTGACTTACAACCGGGTCAAAAAGTTACTGTTCCAAAAAAACCTGCTGCAACTGCTCCGACCAGGCCTCCCAAACAGAATTTGGACATTGCCGTAACCAAGTTTATGGATTTTTTGGAAGGTAAATTAGACGCGTTGGCCCGAACGAAATTAGGAAGCACCGATGGGAAGACTGCTATTCCGATGGCAGATGGTGAAACAAGAGAAGCGTGGTTGAAAAGAGCTTTAGGGGAAGTTCATAAGAGAGGAGCAATGCATCAGCAGATGCGTCGCTTAGGAGTGGCTGGATTGTCTGACATGCTTTCTTCCCCCCCTGCAGGAGGGTCTAGAGGTGGTGGTGGAGGCGGCGGGGGACGAACTGCGGCCGCATCTTCAACTCCTCCTCCCGCTCCAAGATCAACAGGGCTGACACCCTCTCCAAGAACAGGTGGTGGCGGCAGTGGACCCAGCGCGATGCATGTTGAATTTCCCATATCCGGTTCCACGGCCTTGGCCCCGGTAGAGGTTGCTGAACCTCTGATCCATGAACAACATGCCGCAAACAATAATCTATTTTATGATGCCGAACCGGTGCGGAATAACATTGTCGCGGCCAATGATGGCCTTTATGAACCTGCGAATAATAACGAACATTATCGTGACGTAGGGGAGGCCCCCCGTGGTCGCCCAGAAAACGGGCAACCACAGAGGGTTGCCCCTACAACCCCCCACACGAATTTCTTCGGGGAATTAAAAGCCGAATCAATCGGCGGCGCGGCCACCATGGGATTGTTGGAAGGGGGCTGGATGGGGGTGGAACACTTCACCGGTTATCACCCATCGCATGCCGTCCGGATGGCAGTCGATATGCCGACTCTCTACGCAGGAACAAAGTTGATTGCCAGAGGCGCCACGCTCGGAGCTTTTGCCGAAGGGTTTTTGCCCGGAATGGCCACGATGATGCCCGGGATGATAGTGGGATGGTCGGGAGGCTCATCTCTTAGCAATATTGCCGGAGAACAATTAGGCGTTGATGCTCTTAAATCAGAAGGGTGGGGCAACCGGCTTATCAGTGCTGTCAGTGGTGGAGCGGGAGGGGCTGTCTCACATAAAGTTATCACCCAAGGTTTCACCCACTGGGGCAAACAAGCGTTTATCGGAAAACTGGGTCCTCTGGGAGGAGCTCTCATGGCTTATCCTCTTGTCGGAGAAGGAATGGACTATCTGGCCGATCAGGCGGGAGTTAATCGTGATTATACGGGACGCACCACCATTCAAGTAACAACTTCAGGCGCCTTGGGCTATCTGGCTCATGCCGGAATTCAAGCGGCTATTTCGGGTGCGGCGGGAACGACGGCGGCAACTGCGACAGCCGCCACAGCAACAACGGCCACTGCGGTAGCTACTACTACAGCAGCCGCTACCACAGCCACTGGTGCTACGGTTGCGGCAGGTGGGACAGTGGCAGGAGGAACTGCCGCGACAGCCGGAGGAGTGGCCGCAGGCATTTCAGGAGCCGCTATTGCCGCCGGGGCTGCTGTTGTGACAGCGGCCGCCGTTACAGGTTTTGCCGTCTACAAAAATGCCACGACAACCGACGAGGAACTGGGCCAGGAAAGATTGCAGGATAACGCCTGGGGGCGGTTTTTAAACGGCGATGATTTCTGTGACGGCATCGGGGATGCCCTCTTGGGTGCGGATTAAGGTTTCTACTTCCTTGTTGACACTCCCCACAATGTATCTATAATTGTAGTCACATGTATGAGATTGAAATCGTTCCTGATGCTCTGTTTGAACTGAACAAGGTTCCCGTTTTCTACAGAAGAGCGATAGAACAGGCTGTTGATTCCGAATTGGCTCATACTCCGAATCAGGAAACAAAGAACCGGAAATGTCTCCATGGACTGGTGCCGGGTTTTGAATATGAGGAGCCTCTCTGGGAATTACGGGTGGGTGACTGGCGGGTTTTTTACGATATGGATGAGGAAGGAAAAAAAGTAATTATCAGGGGGGTGAGGTTCAAGAAATCAGGCCGAACAACAAAGGAGATTGTATGAAAACAGCATCTCTGAGAGAAGCCAAGGAGCAGTTAAGTCATTTTGTCAACAAGGCGCAAAAAGATTTTTTGCTGATTACAAAGCATGGAAAACCGGCCGTGCTTGTTCGTGGAGTGGAGGGAAATGATATGGAAGACATTTTCTACATGACGAACCGAGAATTCTGGAAAACCATCCGTCAACGCCGGAAACAGAAGGGCATTCCCTGGAAAAAGGCAAAACAGTCGTTATAGGTTATGCCCCCACTCGATCACCGATCGTGTTGAATCAACCGGATCTTGAACAATTCTCAATCGGCAATAAAGTTCATTTCCTTTTTTAAGTTGAAGCTTTTTTTTAATGGCCAAAAAACCCTGTTTCCAATGGGTGGCCGGGCTTTCCGGAGACGTGTTGGTGACGATACCGGGGGCCCACACCACTTCAAACCAGACCAGGAGCCCCCCCAGTTGACCATCCTGGTTGATGGTATGGCGGATTGATTTGTCAAAAACTATTTTTTTGATTTTCAAAAGATCCACTTCAAAATATTTTTGAGGTTTGGCCAGGAGCTCGCGGGAACCTCTTGCAACGATGGCGCCCCAAACAGATATTTTTTGGGGAATGATCTTCCCCCCTTTTTTCAAAAAACGCTCCCGGGCATCGATGACGGACGGGACAATGTTTTCATCCAGCCCCAGAGAGCCGACCGTTTCGGCAATGATCAGGTCTATTTTTTCCATCAAAAAAATATCGGAGGAGAAATTGTTGAAAAAAGCAATCTGATGAGCAAACCCCAACCGCCTGGCCTCTTTTTGAGCCGCTTGTAAGGCCTCGGTGTCAACGTCGCAGGCATACACCGTGTGAGCCCCGGCGCGGATCGCTTCAAACGACAAAAGCCCCAGACCGCATCCCAAATCGAGAACCTTGTCTCCGGGCTGAACGATTTTACGGATCGCCTGATAGAGCAGGGGGGTGCGCCGGGGATCTTCAATCATCGCCGCGTGCCGGCGGTAGACAGCATTTTTTTTCATGTTACAACAAAATCGACAGAATAAAAATCAATGAAAAAAAGATAACCAGAACCCCTCCCGCCAGGAGGGCCAATTCCAGTGTAGAAAATCGAGTGAGGTAGAGTCTGATTTTTTCGATGGCTTCCGGGACAGAAGAAGGAAATTGAGGGGGAAGCATCTCTAGTTTTTTTTCTTCTTTTTTTTCCTCCTTGAGATCCGGTTGCACGGAAAGCTGGGCTTCTTTGGAAATGGTGGGAGGAGGAGCGATTGTCTCCAAAGAAGGTTCTTTGGTGGGGGCGCTCAGCGAATTGCTCGAATCATAGTCCTTGCTTAAGGCCTCCAGATTGATTTCCTGGGGGTTCCTATAACGGAGCTTGACCGATCCCACCATCACGATGTCGCTATTTTTCAGCAGTTTTTCTTCCACCCGCTCCCCATTCACAAAGGTTCCATTTTTGCTCGAAAGATCGACCACCACCACCCCCCCCCACTTTTTTTGAAGCAGGGCATGCCGCCTGCTGACCGTTGTTTCGTCAAGCGGGAAGGCACAAAGGGGGTCTCGGCCGATGACCAGTTCCTGCATCTCTTCGGTAAAAAAAACCTTGCGTCCTTCAAAGGGGGGATCGATCGCCTCCAAGCTCGGGTGGGCCTCCGTTTGAAGGGCGGAGAGGACTTTTTTGATCATTTTGATTTCAATCACGTCGGAATCGGTGTTTTCCTCCTCCGAGAAAGCTTTTTTGGCTTCTTCCGTCATGACAAAACGGATGTTAAAATCTTCAATCTGAAAGCGGTCGTTGGGGGAGAGAGGATTTTTTTCGTGGGGTTTGAGCTTTCGTCCATTCAGAAAAGTTCCATTGCCTGACTCGCTGTCGACCAGAAAAAAACTTTTTTTCATTCTCACCACCTCGGCATGCTTGCGGGAGACCGATTTGCCGTCCAGAACAATGTCGCAATTGTCGGCTCGGCCGATCGTGATGGTTTCCTTGTCGAGGGTGACCGTTTCTTCCCTGCCGCTAGTTTTGTTGGTGATGATAAATTTGGGCACTACTTGCATCCCCCCCATTCTTTCACATTTTGCTGAAGACGGCTTAATTCCGATTCCAAACCAGACGGCTTGGCCTTGATCAATCGGCAATAAAACGTTTTCGCATTTTCCCGGTCTCCCTGCGTTTCGTACAAATTTCCCAGGGCAAACAGACTCCGTCCATGATTGGCGTCGATCGACAATGTTTTTTGATACCATTCGATGGCGTGCGGGACATCATTCTGGGACTGGTAGATAAAGGCAATATTGTAAGCGGCATCGCTTAAATTCGGTTTGAGTTTGAGGGCCGACTGGTAGGCCCGGATCGCCTGGTCAAACGAAGCGGTGGCGGCAGAGGCATTTCCCCTGTTTTTGGCGTCGATCCCCATTTGAAGATGGGTAAAACCGACATTAAAATAAGCCTGATCGTTGGTCGGTTCTCTTTGAATGACCTGATCGAATTCTTTCAACGCCAAGGTATAGTTTTTTTCTTTCAAGTAAGAAATGCCCAGATTCATGTGGCCATAGCCTGATTCCGGATTTTGCGACATCGCCTGATTGAGCGCCTGTTGGGCTTTAAGGGTTTCTCCCGTTTTATTGTAGAGCGTGGAAAGATTAACCCAGCTGTCGGTCAGTTTTGGGTTGATTTCAAGCGCCAGTTTGTAGCGGATAATCGCCTGCTCATACTGCCCCAGCTCCTGATACACTTTGGCCAGTTCGTTATGCGCGTAAGGATGCTCGGCATTGATGGTAGTGGTTTTGCTCAGCGCCTCCACCGCTTCATTGAGTTTGCTTTTATCACCGCTCGTTCGCCCCATTTGGGCATAAGTCAAGCCCATATTGTAATAGGCATCGCTGAACTTGGAATTCCTTTTGATTCCTTTTTTGAACTGTTCAATCGCTTCTTCATAGCGCCCCTGATTGTAGTAGATCGTTCCGAGATGGTTGTAGGGGGAGGCATATTTAGTATCCAGTTTGATCGAAGTCTCAAAAGCCTGGATCGCCAGCTCCATCTGTCCCTTGAATTTGTAGGCGAGCCCCAGGTTGTTCCACCCTTCAGCATATTTGGGGGAAAGTTCTGTGGCGGTTTTAAATTCAAACAGAGCGCGGTCATTGTCCCCCTCGTAGAGCGCTTGCACCCCCCGGTTGTTGTGCATGATCGCCCGCTCGGACGGTTTTTCTGCTTTTTTACCCGCTAACGCCGCTGTGGGCACGACAATTAGAAAAAATAAAAGTGTCCCTATTATTCCACGCATGGTTTTAGTTCCTCCACCAACGCCCGTTCTTTGTCCGCCTCAAAACTTCCCGCCTGCACCAAAAAATGGTGGTTTAATCCATCTTCCGGAAGGAGACGTGCTGTTTCCCCCAGGGAGGCTCTTGCTTTGGGGAAGTCGTTGGACTGGAGATGGTTCACTCCCTGCGAAAAAGATTGGGCCGCCAGATACCATCTTTCGGGGCCGCTGGGGAGTGTTGCTTTTTCTTTTTTGTTTGATGAATAAATCATTCCCCCTTGTTGGGCGGCATTATTTCCTTCGGTCCATAACAGGGAAGCATCCTTGTTCATTTGCTTGTAGATGAGAGCGGTCATATAAAGAGAGCGAGCCAGGGCTTGAAAAGCATCCCGGTAAGTATAGGACAAAGCACCTGCTTTCTCAAACCAGACTTTGGCAATTCCCAGATCCACCTCGTTGTAGTAACGGCTCTTGTCCATGCCCTTCACATAATAACGAAAAGCCTCGAAGGTGGGGGTTTCTTTTTCTATTTTAACCAGCGTCTGCCGGGCGATCTTTTTTCCCATGATGGTCCCGGCGATTTCTGACATGGCGTCAAGTGCCACCGAAAAAAAACGTTCTGATTGATGAGTCTGGAATTCCCGAACAGCTCCCATCCGGGCAAAAGGGGTAACCTGGGCCGTCTCCACGAAATAACGGAGATTCTCCCCCTGACGCTGGAACATCCCATAGACAACATGCGTTGCCCCGATTGAGGAGGCAAGTGAGGCCA
Source organism: Nitrospira sp. (assembly GCA_005240075.1). GTDB lineage: Bacteria > UBA10199 > UBA10199 > UBA10199 > SBBF01 > SBBF01. The sequence goes on along the minus strand of SBBF01000024.1, from coordinate 670 downwards.
CTTTATCGGCTGAGTAATAATCATTAGATGAAAGCCCCTGCGATTGCAGGGCGTTTAAAATAACAAAAGGGTGAAAAATCCCCACTTTGGGGATTCTGTGAAGGAGATCGGAAAAAACGTAGGTGAACCCATTTTCTATTACTGAATCGGCCTCGGCCAGCAGCGACCCGTCTTGAAAAGGAAAAACCGCAATCCGGATTTCGTTGTCTTTAACAAGGCTCCGCAGGTATTGATCGTAATGCTGGTTCATGGCGGTCAGGTTGGGGGGAGTTGTACAGAAGGCCCAAACAGGGCTTTGGGGAAAAACGCAGGTCAGAATCAGCAGGAGAAAAAGGCGTTGAAAGCTCACTTTAAAAAGCGTATTCAAATTACCAGAATTTGACAATTTTTTTCTTCATATTGATGAATGCTTCAGTGACGGGTCCTGTCCCTCTTTCCCCCCAATCGACGGCTTCGATGTCGATTGTTTTGGGAGCTAAAGTTGAGGTTTCATGGCTCCATCTGCAGGCGCTCATTGGGGGGCCCCCAGTCGAGCCACCCATCACTGAAGCATTCCATATTAACTATGTCTGATGAAAGTAACGAACCAGTAATTATTTATCCGCTTCTTGACCTGATTGCCGGCCCTCAGGAGGGGTTGAAAATACCGCTTAAAAAAGGGGGGCAGGGG
>SBBF01000092.1 GCA_005240075.1 Nitrospira sp. | reverse complement strand
CATCCACACCGGCCACATCGACAAAAGTGACTTTTTTCTGGTTTTCGTTCAAAAGACGGGCCTTGGATTTTCCAAACGACAACGCCTTCCCCCCGCCAATCTGGATCTGCCGCATGAAGAAAAAGAAAAAAATAAAAAGAACCAGCATCGGAAGCCAGGAAAAGAGGAATTGTTGCCAAATCGGGGTGTCTTCCCTTTTTTTGAATTCAACCTGTGCTTTGGAGGCTGAAATCAAGTCCAAAACCTTTTCACTATAAGCGGGCCCAATGGTGACAAAATAACCCCCCTCTTTTACCCCCTCCTTAAACCGGCCTGAATATTCCTCCCCTGATACGGTGATTTCGGTCAGGTCATTATTTTTAACCGCCTCCAAAAATTCGCTGAAATTGATCGGCTCCCTTAACTTGGGGCGGGTATTAAAGAAATGAACCGTTGAAACCGCCAATAATAGAATAACAAGCCATAATGCCAATGTCTTTTGAGATTGTTTCACAAGTTTTAATAGGGTAGCCGGTTTCTGGAGGGGAATCAACAGAAAAATCGTTGGAAAACAAAGGATTATTGAGGGAAGATTTATGTTTGACAAAACCCCTTTAAATTGGTTAGAGCTGAACGAACTTCAATGAAATCTGGGGGCCGAGAGGCATTTAATGACAATCAATCGATTACCCATAACCCTGATCGGGCTTTTTCTATTTTTTTACATGGTCTCCTGCTCGACAGGGCACGTCGGCTCCCTTCATCAGGAAAGCCGTGATCTAACCCCTTTTCAAAAACCACAATTTATTCTTCAAGGGAAAGCCTCCTGGTACGGACATCCTTTTCATGGCAGAAAGACAGCCAACGGGGAGCGGTATAATATGTATGAATACACGGCAGCCCACAAAAGCCTCCCCTTCGGCACCCGTCTTCTGGTCATTAATCCTGACAATCAGCACTCCCTTATGGTTCGAATCAACGATCGGGGTCCTTATATTCCTGGTCGATTTCTGGATCTCTCCTATGCCGCCGCGCGTGATCTGGGGATGATCGGCAAAGGGGTCGGCACCGTTTGGGTGGCGGTTTATCCTCCTCCTCCGAAAAATCAGATCATCGCCCTTTCATCATCTCTTCCAGCTTCTTCTGTCTCTGGTAGAGATGAATAATAAACAAGGTAGGGATCAGCCAAAAAGCAAGATAGGCGCCCGCCAGATAATAAAACTGATTCATGAAATACCTCCTTCCACTTCTTCCTTTAATTGATAGAATCGATAGCAAAGAAAATACAAAACAAAAAAGAAGACCAAGATTGAAATCAGGGACACAATCAACGTGATTCTCATTTCAACCGGCATGCTTTCCTCCTGCCCCAAAACGGAGGGATGAATTCCCCGCCAGAGCTTGACCGACAAAAAAATCAGGGGAATATCGACCAGTCCAAAAAGGGTCAGAATGGCAGCGGCGATTTTCCCCTTCGGATTTTGCCCAAAAAAACGGCGGAGCAAAAAACAGGAAAAGAAGATCAGCCAGATCAAAAGAGTGGTTGTCAGTCGGGGATCCCATGTCCACCAAGTGCCCCAGACCGGCTTGGCCCAAATCGGGCCGCTGACCAGTACCATAGTGCAAAAGACAAGCCCCACGGTGGCTCCGGCGTGACTCATACAGTCATCCGAAATTTGCCGCCTCCAGAGATACAAAAGGGCAAAGAGTCCCGCAAGGCCAAAACCGGCATACATCGCAAAGGCGCTCGCCACATGAAAATAAAAAATCTTTTGAACTATTCCTTGGTTTTTTTCTTCGGGAGCATAGAAAAAAACAAGCAACAAACTCAAAACAAGAAGAGGGGTCGATAGATAAACAAGAGTGTTGATTATTTTTTTCATCATTACTCCATCAAAAAATCAATTACGAGCAAAGAAACCACCACATAAATCAGGTCGGCGATTCCCACAAGTTTGATCCAAAAAGGATTAACGGTGAGCGCCATTCCCTCCGCCGAATAGGAAAGTCCCATCATGACTCCCGCGATGACTGGCATCAAAAGAGGATAACAAATGACCGGCAAAATCAAATCGCGCCGATGATGGGAGATAATCATTCCTGAAAAAGTGGTTCCAATGACCGCTAATCCGAAAGCTCCCATGAAAAAGGGGAGAAAGGAGAGTTTCACGTATCGGAGGAGATCGGTCGGATTAAAAAAAAGAATGACAAAAGCGAGGGTGACTATCTCCAGGATCACGATAAATAAAAAGTTGAAAAATAATTTGGCCAGAAAAAAAGGAATCAGGGCCCCTTTTTCCATTCGGAGGATGTCAGTCACCTCCCCTTCTTTTTCACTTTCGAAAGTCCGGTTCATCCGGAGGATCGCTCCAAAAAGAACAGCGAGCCAGATTAGAATAGTCGCTTGTTGATGCGTGGCTCCCCCCTTGAAAAAAGAGCCAATGGAAAAAAGAATCAAGATCAGAAAAACAAAAAAGAACGAGGAAAGGGCCGCCTCCCCATTGCTGGAAAAAAGATGCCCCTCCATTCGGACAAACAGAAAAATTTTTTTAAACATGCAATACCCCCTCTTTCAAAGCAAACCAGCGGTCGGCCAGAGGACGGGCCGGTTCCCGATCATGAGTGGCAATCATGAATGATTTTCCCTTCCGCTTGAGAGAGATGAGATGGTTTTGAAGAGCCATAATCGATGAATCGTCCAGACCCGAAAAAGGTTCATCCAACAGATAAAGGGTCGATTCTTTTAAAAAAGTACGGGTGAGGGCCCCTCTTATTTTTTCGCCGCGCGACAGGGTTGAGACTCGGCGCTCCAGAAAAGGAGCTAGCCCAAAAAGAGGAATCAGTTCCAACAGACGAGAAGAAGGACTCCCATACAGTGATGAAAAGAAAGAGAGGTTTTGCCAGAGAGTCAGTTCCCTGTATAAAAAAGCCTCTCCCATAAAAAAGCTGAAATGGTGAGGATTCGATTCGATCGTTCCCGAACGGGAAGGAATCAGCCCTGCCAGAAGTTTAAGCAGAGTTGTTTTGCCAACCCCGTTGGCTCCTGTCAGGATGATCCCCTCCCCTTTTTTTACTTCAAAAGAGATCCCCCGAAGAATAACCCGACTCCCATAGGCTTGATCAACATGATAAAATTTGACAATCACGTGTAATATTTTTTGAGCCGCTCTAGAATTTTCTCCTCCTGAATTTTGAAAACGTTTTCGGGAACGCTTCCCTTCCGGCGCTCTTCCCTGAGCCAGGATAAAATTGCCAAATCATTCTCTCGTGGTGAATTTTGGGAAACGAGCGAGGGATGATTTTTTTTCTTAAGCCCGAAATAAAGGGCCAGAATCACAACCATCGCCGATAAAAAAAGAGCCATCTTTTGATGGGGCTCTCCCCAAGCTTTAGAAACTGAAAAGCTCCCCTTAACCGTACTGGAGGGGGGAGGCATATTCAAATCGGTCTTCAATTCCTCCTGTACAATATTTTGAGGAACCAGATAGGGGGAGCCCTCTCCCACCTGCAAGTCAACGGCCAAAAAGTCCTGATAAGGTTCAAGATGAAGCCCCTCCATCACATACGGACTGTCCTCATACAAAACCCCAATGGCAAATTCAAAAGAAGGGTCTTTAAAAATATTTTTAAAGACAAATTCGCCGTTGGCATCCGACGGCTTGTGTAAAGCCAAAACCTGCTCTCCCTTATGAAAAACAACGAGGGCCACTTCGGAATGGGAGAGCGGTTTTTTGTTTCCCTCAGTATCGGAGACCCAAACTGTCCCCCTTAATTCTCCCATCTCCATTCCTGGAAAAGCTTGTTCCATGGAGGGAGGAGACTTGGCCTCAACATGGAAGTGGACCGCCAGAATGAAAAAAATAAAAAGCCTATATTTCATGTTTCATCCTTTCCAAATCTTTCTCTATTCTTTCTTTCCAATCTTTGTTTTCCTGATCTTTGTCAATTTTCTTCAGAATTTCAGCTCCTTCTTGATAAGCCTGGTTTTTTAATTCCTGGTATTGATCATCCGATATTTTTTTTAAGGCAAAATCAAGCTCCAAATCCCGGATGGTTGAAAGAACCGTTTCTTTTTTCAAGCGTAAATTATCGTTCACCGAACTGATAAGCGTTTCCTCCTCTTTCTTGAACAAAGGGGAGCCGACAAACCAAAGAGTGAGAGAAAAAATAATAACAGCTATGAGAGATTCAATCATTTTCTTTAAGTTCCTCTTTCAAACGATCAATATAAGGGTTCATCTCAACCGAAAAAATTTTATTCTCACCTCTTCCCTTTCCCTTCCGAAACCATTTTCGGATTATGACAACCCCTGATAACAGAGCAACCGTGAATAACAAAGGAGGGAGCCAGTAACTTGAATTAAAAAAACCTTTTTTGGGCGGTTCAACCAGTGTTCTCAATCCATACTTGGTAATATAAGCATTGATAATGTCATCGTCACCTTTACCCTGCTCCATCAAGGCAAGAATATGGTCACGCTCCTCTTTTGCCCGGGAACAAGTGCAAGTCTTGAGCGACGTTCGGACGCAATCGCCGCACAAACAATTGAGTTTTTCGGCAATCCCCTTTTGCCTCTGAATGACAGGATCTTGGAGTGCCTCATCGCTAAACGGAGGAATGCCGGTTTCAACATGGGCAAAAACCGGCCTTTCAAGAGATAAAACTATTCCTATGAAGAATAAAATCTTGAAATGAGTAAAAGATTTAGCAGCAGAGTCCTGAAACTGACCGTCCGCGGGAGCGATCGGCACCTCATGAGAATCAGCGGGTAATGGAAACGGCGCAGTACTGGCCGAGGGTCCGTTGCCCGGTGATTCCATGAGGTGATCGTGAAGCGGCAGGTCAGTAGAAGGACTCTGCTGTGAAATCGTCCTTCTCGTTCTAGGAAGAATAATAATCAGACTCCCCGTCAGAATGACTAAACCCCCCAGCCACAAAAAACTGATCAAGGGATTGAGGGTCACCCTAAATTCGGCCTTTCCATTGATGGGGGTGAGGCTTCCGATGATCAAATAAATATCTCTGAAGGGAGCATGATAAATATCGGTCTCGGTGGTTGGCTGTTCGCTGGCATGGTAAAAGAATTTGGCCGGTTTTAATTCGGCAATTTTTTTTTCATTTTTAAATAAATCAACAACAGCAACCAATTTTGTTTTGTGCTGATCTTCCGTGATTTGAGGTTCTCGATAAAAATAACGGTAATTGTCAAAAGAAAATGATTCACCGGGAGTCAGGGTAAAATCCCTCTCCGTTTTGAAAACAGTCCCGGCAATGGCCAGAAAAATCATCAGAATGCCGATATGCACCAGATAGCCCCCATATCGGCGGTTGTTGTGAATCACCAGATCGACAAGAGAGGCAAGGACTCCCAATTTTTTTTGCAGTCTGACGACTCTTAAACCTCTGTAAAATTCAAGAGTAATGGTTCCCATAACAAAAGTAATCAGGAGGATTGATGAAACCATATACCATTGCCGTCTGCCGGCCATCCAAAAGAGTATCGCTATTCCCATCCCCAAGAGAAAAGGACCCAGGAGAGTCCATTTGATATTTTGCCAGTTTGCCTTTTTCCAGGAAATCATCGGGCCGATGCCCATCAATAAAAGAAGGCTTAAACCGATGGGGGCCATCATTTTGTTGAAAAAAGGGGCCCCGACGGTAATGCGTTCCCCCGTCACCGCCTCTGACAGAGTCGGAAAAAGAGTTCCCCACAAAACAGAAACCGCTCCGACAACCAGAATAATGTTGTTGAAAACAAACGCGCTCTCTTTTGAAAGATAGGATTGAAGTGAGTTGATCGATTGCAGTTCTTTTCTGCGGGAGACGATCAAAGCGACTGAAACCAGAACAACTCCTGCCATAAAAACAAGAAAAAAGGGACCCAGCCTGGAATCGGAAAAAGCATGAACCGATTGAACCACACCACTCCGGGTGAGATAGGTTCCCAGAATCGTCAACAGAAAAGTCAGACAAATGAGCGACACATTCCAGACCATTAACATCCCCCTTTTCCTCTGGATTTGAACGGAATGAATATAAGCCGATGCGGTGAGCCAGGGCATCAGCGCGGCATTTTCCACCGGATCCCAGGCCCAGAATCCCCCCCATCCCAGCTCGACGTAGGCCCAGGCGGCTCCCAGAATATTTCCCAGCGTCAGAAAAAACCAGGCGACCAATGTCCAGCGTCTGGAATCTTCAATCCATACGGAGTCACACCGGCAGGTCACCAAGGCGGCCATGGCAAAGGCAAAGGGGACGGTGAAGCCGGTATACCCCAGATAGAGGGAAGGGGGATGAACCACCATCGCGATATTCTGAAGAAGGGGGTTTAATCCCTTGCCGTCGGGAGGAACCATCGGGAGTACGGTAAAGGGGTTGTTGGCAAAAAGAATCATGGAGAGAAAAAAGAGAACAATGACCATGAAAACAGCATTCATCACCGGCATCCAGTCAGAATTTTTTTGGCGATTCTGAAAAAGGACAATCACGGAATAGAGGGAAACGAGCCACACCCAGAACAGAATTGATCCGTCAAGTCCGGCCCAAAGACCGGTGATTTTGAAAAAGAGGGGGAGTGATCTGCTGGAATAGTTGGCAACGTAATGGAGGCTGAAATCGCTGGCAATAAAAGCAGAAACAAGAAGAACAACTGCAAGGGAGAGCAGGATGAAAGCCAGAATTGTCCCCCTCTGGGCCATGACTATCAAAGAGAATCGCCGACGGTGAGCTCCAATCAGATACATCAATAAACTGAGTAGAGCGGTTGGGAACGCCAGAGCCAAAACCTGCTTTCCAAGAAAGGAAATGTTCATGGATTTCTCTGATATTTTAATTTCGCTTCATACTTGGAAGCACATTTGGCCAGAATTTCGGTGGCAGTAAAGGAGCCATCGGGATTCAATTGGCCGGTCACCACAACGTCGGAACCTTCGCGAAAAGTATCGGGGGTCATCCCCTTGTAGAAGACAGAAAAAGAAGCCCCCCCCTCTTCCACCAAAAACTCATACGTGCCCCCTTCCTGTTTTTTGATCCCGCTGGCCCTCCCCGCCACCTTGACAATTTTGTCCTGATAAAAAGAAGTGCGGGCCTTCAATTCACTGGCAGTCACATAGTACTGCAGGGACGAACGAAAGGTGGTGAGCAAAAGATAAATTAAAGCCCCTGCTATAATGAGAAAACCGATGAGATATTTTTTTTGTTTCATCATCCTGATAGCGCCACATTATTCATGACTGGTCAAGATGAAATCTGGAAATTTATTGGCGTTTAAAACAAATGGGGGTTAGAGTCGCTTTATGCTGATTCAGGCAGGTTCTTTACTCTCGATGGAAGGCCCCCCCCGCTCCCCGGCTGTCGTCAGAATTGCTGGGAATCAGATTGCGGAAGTGGAAAGCGCTGAACTACGGGTCAAAAAAAAGGGGGAGGAACCGGTTCTTGATCTCTCCCGCTTTGTTTTGCTTCCCGGTTTTGTGAATGCCCATTCCCATCTGGAATTAACAGCCATCGGGCCGATTGATGGCAAGCCTGATTTTGTTTCATGGATTCGGCAGTTGGTCAAAAAAAAAACGCTCCTGGATCCGGAAGAACAAAAAAAGGGAATTCGGGAAGGGGTAAAAAAATTCATTAACAGCGGCGTCACAACGATCGGAGATCAGATCAGCTTTAATACGGAATGGGAAGAAATTACAGGTTCCCCATTGCGCGGAAGATTGTTTGGCGAGGTCCTGGGTATTTTGCCCGAAATCTGCGCCGACATTTATTCCACGTTCAAGCAAATCAAAGAGCAATTGTCCGCAACCGACTCCCTGTTTAAAATGCATATTTCTCCCCACTCCGTCTACGCCGTCCATCCCTTGGTACTTGAAAAAATTCTGGAGAATGAACCTCCCCCTCTCTCCTGTCACCTGGCTGAAAGTTTGGCGGAAGAAGACTATTTCAAAAGAAAGGGAGGGGAATTGATGAAGTTCATTCAAGAGCGGGGGATCGATGCTCCCCATCAGGGAATAAGCGGCCTCGATGTTCTGTTTCGGCTGAATCTCAATCTTTCTTCGCTGATGATCGTTCATGGAAATTATTTGAATTCATCCGACCAGGCTCTGATCGAAAAAAACAATTTAAGTCTTGTTCATTGTCCCGGATCTCACGCCTACTTTGGCCACCGTCCCTTTCCCCTAGAAAAATATCTTTCTTGCGGTTTCAATGTCGCTCTGGGCACCGATAGCCTTGCCAGTAATTTGAAACTCGATTTTTTGGAAGAACTCCGTCTTGTCAAAAAAACTCACCCCTCTCTTTCAGCCTCCACTATTCTGGAAATGGCCACTCTCACGGGAGCCAAGGCCCTTAAAATGGAAAATCAGATCGGATCTATTACTCCGGGAAAAAAAGCCGATATGATTGGATTCAAGTGGGATGGAAAAACAGCACCGGAAGACATTGTTTTGAAGGCCGATCAGGTTGATTTTGTGATGATTGATGGAAAAATAGTCCGATATTTGGACGGCGAACAATTTGTCAGAAATCTAAATTCCTGATTTCTATCAAAAAAGGTCGTGGCATGATTATTGCATACTTCTATGGAAGCGCCCCGGTAGCTCAGGGGATAGAGCACTTCCTTCGCAAGAAGTGGTCAGGGGTTCAAGTCCCTTCCGGGGCGCCTTCGAAGAAGGATCACGCGGCGAAGGCTTCTTCGTATTTTTTATTGACCATGATTGTTTATAGGGTATAAAATATAAACATCTTGCGAAGGAGTGGTTTTCTGAGTTACCGGACCCGGGTTTTAAATAAGCCCGGGTTTTTTTATTGATTGAGACTTATTCGCGATACTTCGACTTGAATTTTTCAATCTTGAAATTGATTTTGGGAAACAGGCGGGGAAATTTCATGAACTGAAAGACCATGACTCCCGTGGAGAGGCGGTCAAACCAGCTGGAGGTGGGCCATCCAAAATGCACCGTAATATTTTTGTTGGGGATTTCGTAAATCAACAGGTCCAGAATAGCGGCAATATTGTTAAAAATACTAGCCCGTTTGAAGGGAATCCGAAAATGATTGGGAGAAATTCGGGAGGGGAGCTTTTGCCGGGGAGAATAAAAAGTGACAAACAATGAAATTCCGTAAGTTTTATCCTGGGCAGAATCAAAGGGCCTTTTAAAGTAGAGATTAACATGTTCCTCGCTCGATTCGGCAAGATACAAAATAATATCCATCGGCGTCTCTCCCTTTTCAACGGCCGCCAGTTCAGGAGCTCTCTTTCGCGTTCCATAGATTCCAATTAAAAGAGAAATGAGTGTGACAAAAAACCAAAGCAAAAAACCGGTTGTTTTATGATACGACAAATAAATAAAACAGCTCAACATCAAGATAAAAAACAGAAGAGTCCCCAGGCGGCTAACATTAAAGGCCCTCACCTCCTTGGTTCCCATGGAATAGCGGTAAATCAGCAGGGAGAGAAGATTGATCACAAAACTGGCAACAAGTCCCACAGCGTACATTTCTGCCAAAGCCATCTGCTGGCCTTGAGTGCCGATGATGACCAGAGAGAAAAAAAGCGCATTAGCCACATGAATGCGATAAAGAGAAGCAAAACGGTTGGTCTCGACAATCCAATTAAATCCATAGCGGTGCGCTATTCGTTCCAGAAGTTCGCTGGAAGCGACAAAGGCGGTGTTTATGGCCATTAAAAGAGTAACACTGGCCACAACCGCCATCGCCACGCCGAAATTTTTTCCGTTGAGCAAGGTAGCAAAATGAATGATCAGATCGGTTTCATGATGAGCTACATCGATTTGCGGGTGGGACAAAACCATCACCGCCACCAGAGGAATGACAATCCCCACGGTAGCCGCCAGGAATATATAAGCCCGGCCGATGATTTTCCAGTTCTGCACCAAACTGGCGGTTTGAAGAACGGATTCAACACCGGAATAGGCCAAAATACAACTGGAGACAGAAGCGATCAGAAAGAGATAGCCCCGCCCGATGCCTCCCGAGCTCCAATGGGCCGTGCTTTCCTGAATACTTTGTTCCAGGACAGAAAAATGACTGATGTCGAATCCAACAATTCCGGCCACGATTAAATTAATAAAAACAATGGCTGTGACCAGGAAGATACCGAAGGTCACACGGGTATTGTTGCGAATACCCAGAATGTTCAAACCAGCTACCCCCCAGATGGCGGCTATTTCAAGAATCAGTTTCGTTTCCGTTGAGGGGTTGAAAAAATAACCGGCATTCTCCACAGCGCTCACGCTTGAAATGGCAGCTGTCAAGACATAGGCGACCATAATCGAGGCTACCGCGACAAATGAAATAACAGGCCCCAGGACAAAGTAGGAAAAATTGTAGACCCCTCCCCCTTTCAGACCATGGGCATCCAGGATTTCCGCAATCTCCACCATCCGGGTGGTCATGAAATGGACAAAAAATGCGGTCAAAGGAATAAAGAAAATGGCATGGCGTCCAATGTAGCGATAGGCCTCGCTCGGGGCGTAGAAGATGCTGGTGAGCTCGTCCATCAGGGTGATGACTCCGATGGCGAGCCAGGTGAGCCACCAACGCCCCCCCCTGGCATAACTCAAAAAACCTTTTTTGGAAAAAAGCCAGAGGGCTCCGGCCATTAAAAGAATATTCAAGATCCAGAAAAAAAACTGAGGCATAGAATCAACTCCGATTTTTTATAAACTGCAAAGCGGCTGGCAAAAAAACAAGCGAGCCGATCATGCAAGTCATCATCCCCATCACAGCGAGATTTCCTATCGAATTAAGACCCGGATGATGCGCGATGACTAAACCTGAATAACCGAGCATGTTCGTCAACGAGGACAACCCCGCCGCAGTGCCCGATGTAAACAGGGCATTCATGACAGAGGTTCTTTTAAATTCATCAAAACGGTGGATTAAATGAACGCTGTTGTCAACAGCCATTCCCAAAACGAGAGGGACAATAATCATATTGTAAAAATTAAATTTAAATTCAAACAGGGCCATCAGGGCCAACATCCCCATCACCCCCCAAAAAACCGATCCAAAAGCCAAAAGGGATTTTTGCCAGTTCCTGAAATCAAGATAAATCACAATAATCAAAACCAGAATGGATAAAATAATCACGCGCCGGCTATCCTTGAACATCGTGGTCAGAACATCGGCAAAGATCATCGCATCGGATACGGCATAATAAGTTTTTCCCCCTACCTTGACCTCCTGCGCGTCGTCATGAAAAGCCACCGCGTTTCGTCCATCATCCAGTTCCAGATGGGGAAGCGGATTGACAAATCCCACCTGCTCTTTGAAAAACTCGCCCCGTCCAAAAAAAGCATCCTTAAGCCCCTGGGGAATATCCTTTTCCGATTTGACTTTTTTGGTTCGGGCAATGGCCGATCGGAAATCATCAATCATGACCTTTTTCTCCCCTTTGACCGCATTTAAGGCATCATCGTTTAAGAGTTCCTCGATTTCTCTTAAAAGCGCCATTTTTTTCTCCTGTTCCTTCGGAAACAGATCATAATGGGATCGGAAAAAATCGATGGTGGGAGATTGGTCGTCGCTCTCTTTTCGCCGTTGATACTCCTGCCGAATCAATGCCGCTGTCGGTTCATCCGGAATCATGATAGCGGCCGCGCTGTTGACCCGCCCGGTAATGTCCCGCAAAAGACTTTTGGCCTGGTCGGTTTCGGGAATATGGATTTTGAGAACACCGTAGTTCCATTCAAATCCCAGAAATGGAAGAGATCCCAAAAAAAGGAGAAACAAAACAACGCAGGAAACCATGACTGTTCGCGGCCAGGGAAAAACAGGAAAACGTTTTTTCAGCCAGTCAACGATCCGTTTTCTCTCGCGATGGAATCTCAAAAAACGGATCCGCTCCGCGAAAACAAGAAGAGCGGGAAAAAAGACCAGAAAGCTGACCAGAGAGATCAACAGTCCAATACCGGCTATCCAGCCAAATTCAGAAAAACCACGAAACTCATTCAAAACCAGGATAAAAAAAGTGACACAGTTTAAAGTGACCCCGGCGATGGCAGACCTCCCGGTTTTCATCAGACAGTTGATCAGGGCGTCATCCCGCCCGATTCCCGACTCGCGATCATCCTGATAGCGGGCATAGAGGTGAATGCCGATTTCCACTCCCAGTCCGGACAGAATGGCAAACAAAAACGAGGTGACCACGTTCAAATGAGGAAGAAAAAAAGAACAGATGGCAAATCCTCCCAAAATGCCGGAAGCAAGCGGAATAAAAATCAGAAAAAGGGAAGCGATCCGCCTGAAATAAAGAAAAAGAACCAGAAGAATGCCCGACAGTGAAATTATCCCCCCTTTTTTGAGATCATTCATCAGAGTAGTGTATTCATCCAGACGGGTCCGAATGGATCCGGCATAGGAGATGGTGAGAGGGGTTCCAAATTGTTGGGGGTCAAACCGGGAAAGATGATCGGTGATGAGGCTATAAAATTCTCTGAAATAGGTCAAAGAGCTGTCCTTGTTTGCAGGATAGACCCAGAGGGCATAGGTGGTTTCGTCGTCGTTGGTATAGTAGGGGCTTTTGATGGAACGGATATATTCGTTCCGGTATTTTTCGCTCAAATCTTCAAACTGAAACGGATCTTTCTCCTGCTCTTTGGCCTCTCCTGATTCAAAATCAATATAAAGCCCCCCTAATTTTTCCTGCTGGATTTTGCGGTTGATCCGGTCCCTGATTTTTTCCAGATCGTCAACCTCAATGTAGAGAAGTTTGTGGTCGTTTAAAAACTGAAAACCATCCTTCTGATATTTGACCCGTTCCACTTGCGGCAATTTCGAAAGAGAGTCAACCAATGAATCAATTCCCCGCTTGTTGGCCTGGGGATCCGATGAAGAAACCAAAATCACCAGATCCCCTCCCCCTTTTTTTCTGAATTTTTTTTTGATCTCGCCTGTCAGAACAACATTATGATTGTCATCGGGCAGGAGTTTTGAAAGTTCTGTACTCACATTCCCCAGGAGGCGAACTGCCGGTTTTACCGAAAGTCCAGTTAACAGGAGACAAATCAGAATAACAACCCAAGAATAGGGAATCAGACGACGGATAAAACTTTCCAGACGGGAAGGAGAATGAAAGCTGGCCATAAAAACGATCTAAAGATGTTTCTTCAACCACCCTTCCATATCGGCAAAGACTTTTTCTTTGCCGAATTCATTGAAGAGTTCATGGTAGAATTTGTCGTAGATAATAAGCGTCTTGTCTTTGGAACTCATTCCTTGAAAGAATTTTTCGGTCCCCCTTGCAGAACAGATCCGATCATCTCCCGCATGCATCATCAAGGCCGGAAGTTTGATGCGGGGGGCGAATTCCATGATTTTGTCCTGGTTCTTGAAAATTTCAGAGGCCAACTTGAGGGTAATGTCCTTGGATACCAGAGGGTCGCTTTTATAGGCCTTGACCACCGCCCGGTCGCGCGAAATCCACTTCGGGTCGATTTCATTGGCAAACCTCATTTTGGGTAAAAAAGTGGAGAGATGGCAAGCCATGGTCTTTTTAATCCAAGGAATCTTGACCGCCACTTCAATGTTGGGGGAAGAAACCATAAAACCGGACAACGAATGATCATAGCGGCCGACATAATTCAAAACAATCTGTCCCCCCATGCTGTGGCCAATCATGAAAATTTTTTTTCGCTTTTCCCGATTGGCTACATAGAGAGTAAATTCGTCCAGATCTTTGAGATAAGTGTCAAAGTTATCGATAAAACTGCGAAGACCATCGGATCGTCCATGCCCCCGATGGTCAAACAGATAAAGGGTGTACCCTTTTTTTGAAAAAAAGTTGACCGGATTTACATACCTCCCCGAATGTTCGTTCAAGCCATGAACAAAAATCAAAACAGCCTTCGACGGATCGGCTTTCCACTCTTGGTAATAGAGTCGATGATGGTCGTGGGACTTGAAGTAAGATTCAATCATGTTTTTAAATCACCCCAATTTCCTCTTCCAGTATCCATCCGCGTGTTCCGTTCGGAAGTCTGATTTGAATCCATTTTTCTTCATTCTTGAATTCCTGATCTCCCAATATTTCAACTTTGGCTCCATCAGGCAATTTAACAAAAGGTTCAACAGATTTAAGATAGGCCGGCCTGACCGCCACCTCCGGCTTGATCAAGATACCCCACCTTCTGGCCAAAGTCTCGTCATATTTGATTCCTGTTGAAACCAGCATAAGAGCCAGCAGAATGCCAAAACCCCAGACGCCCCCTTTCAACAGAGGACGTTTGATATATAACCGCAGGGTTAATGAACTCCAGAAAACAGCCGCAACCATGAGGAGGCTCAAAACAAGTTCGTGAAGGGTAAAATAGGAATTCCAGAAAAACAAATTTTTTTTCAAAGTGGTGGAAAAAGGGACAGGCAGTTCCACCCCTGTTTTTTTTTGAACAAATTTGAGATTGGCTCTGATGTCAGGTTCACGCGGTTTAAGGTTCAAAGCCTTTGCATAATGCTGGAGAGCTCTTCCCATTTCCCCCTTTCTGAAATAAACATTTCCCAAATTAAAATAGAGATGAGCGTTGGTGGGGAATTCTTTCAACAATGCCTGATAAAGGGACAAAGCCTCATCCCACCTGTTTTTATAATAGGCTTCACTGGCTCGTCGGAAGTTGTCTTCCCGCTGGTCGGCAAAGACCGACTCCCCTGTGAGAAGAGACAAAACCAGAATCGCAAAAACAAGTTTCATACCTTTTTTCTTTCCATTTTTTGAATCAACTCCACCGTCTTTGATCTTAAAGAAGGAGTTGAAATCTCCCCCCCATAACTCGACCTCTCCAAAGCATGCAAATGGGATCTCAAATCATTCAGGAGATTTCTGTCCATGCCGCTCGCCTCCAGCCTGTCGATGACTTCCGCTGTCGTCAGACCCGATCCTCTCAATCCCCATTTTGCCCCAAAATAGTCCCTGATCTGCTCCAGGTCATGCACTCCTTCCCGCGACATATTTTTCAAAAAAATCCTGAAGGCTCTTTTCTTGCGGTAAGCTTGCGGATTTTGAAGCCGCCGCAAGCGAATCAGCCCAACCAAAAGATTGGCCAGATAAACGAGGGGAGGAATTCCAAATAAAAATACCAACACTAACCGGCTGGAGATGATCGGCTCTCGGACCATTAAAACCGAAGGATGGGTATGAATCGTCGCAATTTCCTCATGAACCGGGAGGTGCCAATCCCGATTTTGCGGAACTTGAGAGAAGGCGTCATTCAACTGTTCGCCATCCGATGGAGCTACAGAAACTGTGACGGGTTCCGTTTGAAGAGATTCAAACTTCCCGGTCATGGGATTAAAATAATCGAGGCTCAAAGGGGGCAAGACCAGCTCTCCCGATGTCAAGGGGACGAGAGCTTTTTTAAAAATCTTTTTTCCCAAGATTCCCTCTTCGCTCCTGACTGTTTCAGTAACCGGCTTGTCATCATAAACCTTGAAACCATCCAGCGATACAGGGGGCAGAACGGCATCTTTGATATTCCCTCTGCCTGAAATCTCAACAGTCAGTGTGGTGGTTTCCCCTTCCTTGACCTGGCGGGATGAGAGTGCGCTTTTCATTTGAAACTGTCCCACCAGATTCGCAAAATTTTGAGGAGGGGGATCGGGAAGAGGCAGGATGGTCAAAACCAGGGAATCCGATTTCAGATTTTTGGGCCTTGTTTTCAGCGAACCAAACCCAAAAAAAGGATCATTAAAAAAGGGGTTGTCCATCCCTTCGGGAACTTCGATCTTTAAAACGGTCTCCGGGATGGTCACCTCCCCCGTTTTAAGCGGATAAAGTGCGATGACCTTTTCCGAAACGACAAACCGGTCCCCTTCAATTTCCCTGTAATATTTTTTTTCCGGCACCACCTCCTCCGACCAGAAATCCTTGAATTCAGGAATTGTCAATGTCGCTTCGCGCACCCTCACACGTGTATAAAATCGAAAGGTGTAAAGAATCTGTTCGTTGATATAGGGATTTTTCTTCGAAACGGAAGCGGTGATCCAATAGTCTTTTCCCTTTCTTTCAACGAAAGGGGGAGAAGGGGCTTGAGGTTCGTTTTGATCAAGGGGAAATCCAGATGGAGGAAGAAGGGGACCAGTGGGACGCGCTGATGGGGACTGGGAGAGCGCTTTTCCGATGGTTACCGTAACCGGTTCTGATTTGTATTCCCTGCCGTCGAGAAAAAGAGTAATTGGATCGATGGTGAAAGTCCCTTCTTCCTGGGGAATCAGGACATAACTATATTCCTTCCGTGATTCAACGTCTCCATTGATGATCTGCAAACTGGAACTGGTGCCTGAAGCAATAACCTTAAAGGCCGGCATGTTAGGCAATACCGGCTCGCTCCCCTTCATGCTCCCCTTGATGCTTACAGTCAGTGTTAATTCATCTTCGAGGGTTGCCTGCTCAGGTTCAATGCGCGCCGAAACGGAAATCTGGGCAGGAGCTGACAAACCGATTGCCATCAAGAGACAAAAAAACGTTGACGAAATGGGATATCTCATCTTACCAATCTTTCTCCAGATCCTGGCTGGGAACCCCTTCTTTTCTGATCGCTTCTTTTAACACCCCTTTGGGATTGTCTTCCAGAGAATCTATCCAGCGCTGCATTTCTTTATCCGACAGTTGAGGAACAGTGGGTTTCAAGTTCTCTTCCCCCTTTTCCTCCTTTTTTTCATCAACCGGATTTTCGTTCTGATCCGGCTTTTGATTTTCTCCCGGATTCTGCTCCTTTTCCTCAGATTGTTTTGATTGATCAGTCGATTGATTGTCTTCCTTCTCTTTGTCTGACTGCTGATCCGGCTGATTTTGCTTGTCCTGCTCTTTTTTCTTCAACTGGTTTTCAACAAACTCCTTGTTGGCCCTCGCCTTTTCATTTTCAGGATTGAGTTGCAATACCCGATCGTAATAGTCAATGGATTCTTCCAGATTGTTGAGACGATAAGCACTGTTTCCCAGGTTATAAAGAGCTTTTTCACGAAGCGAGGCATCCTCTGCCAGATTAAGAGCATTCAAATAATGCGAATAGGCTTCTTCGTAATTCTCCGTCCGGTAATAGGAATTTCCCAAATTGTAATGGTTGACAGGATGATCCGGTTTTTTTTGGAGCTCCGCTTCGAATTTTTTCTGAGCCTCCTTAAAATTTCCGTTTTGATATGCCTCGACCCCGGCTAAACCGGCCCAAACAGTATCTGAAATGACAAACAAAAAGAAAGGAAACAAAACAAAATTCCTGATCTTCTTTCTCATCCATAACTTGAACCAATCAATGGAATCGCTGCCTCGTTTGGCCTCCTTGACAAAAGGCTCCAATAAAAGAATGAGAAGAGCCAGAAAAAGGGGGAGTTGAAAACGTTCTTCCCCTACAATTTTCTGCTCATTTTTGAGTTCTTTGGCTTCCAAAACCTCTTTGATCCCTTTTAAGTAAATTTGTTCGATATCCAGGTCTCCAGTGACCGACCGGACATAACTCCCGCCGGATTCTTTTGCCAATTCCTGAAGGGAAGATTCATTCAGTTTTGATATAACGATAGTCCCCTCCCGATCGGTTTTAAACCCGTTCCCTTGCGGCAAGGGAATCGGCGCCCCTTCCAGACTCCCAAAACCAATCACATAAAGCCGGACCTCTTTTTCCCGGATTTGATTCAGAACTGCCGTTGTTCCTCCGGTCGTCTCTTCGCCGTCGGTCAAGAGAATAATGGCCCGCGAGCGCCCCTCTTCCGCTGGAAAAGTTTTAAGCGCCGTTGTCAGAGCTCCTCCGATATCGGTTCCCTGAACAGAAATCATTGATGTATCGAGCTGATCGATAAAAAGACGGAAGGTGGCATAATCGGTCGTCAGGGGACAGGCGACAAACGCTTTTCCCGCAAAAACGATCAGGCCAATCCGATCGCCATGAAGATAGCTTAAGAGATCAATCAATTCCCGCTTGGCCCTTTCCATGCGGTTGGGTTTGAAATCCTCGCTCAACATCGAATCGGAGGTGTCCACCAAAACAAAAAGATCGATCCCCTTTCGTTTGATATCGCGAAGTTCGTAACCCCACTGGGGCCTCATGAGGGCCGTGATGATCAACAAAAGAGCCAGAAGAATCAACCCCTGCTTGAATCCCCTTCGGAAAGCGCTCCATTGCGGAACAACGTAAGGCCACATTTTTTTTTCGATGCATCCCTCAGTAATCTTTTTTCTTCTCATCCCCATCAAAACATAAAAGAGGACCCCCAGGGGAATCATCCAGAATAGCCAGATCATATGGAGAGAAACAAATTTCATGGAATCCTTAAAAAAAATGTCTGTGACAACACAATCTCAAAAATCAAAAATAAAAGAGCCATTAGCAAAAACCAGAAATAAAGCTCCTGATACTCGCTGTATTCCTTGACGCGCACTTCGGTTTTTTCCAGTTGATCGATCTCCCCATAAATTTTTTCAAGTTCATCGGTATCGGTGGCCCTGAAATATTTTCCCCCGGTCGTTCGGGCGATTTCCTTCAAAGTATCCTCATCCAAATCAAGGCGCGCATAGGCCCTTCTGACTCCAAAAGGGGTCTCCTGCGGGTAGGGGACCGCTCCGCGGGTTCCCACGCCGATGGTATAAACCTTGATTCCAAATTCGTTTGCCATTTGAGCCGCCATGAGGGGGGCCACCTCCCCCGCGTTGTTCCGGCCGTCCGTCAGAAGAATAATAATTTTCGATTTCGTCTTCTGATCTTTGAGACGCTTGATGCTCAAGGCGAGCCCATTCCCCACTGCGGTTCCATCTCCTGCCATTCCAATAAAAACCCAATCGATAAAAGTTTTCAGGGTGTCCTTGTCGAGAGTCAAAGGGCATTGAGAATAGGCCTCGTCTCCAAACACGATCATCCCAATCCGATCATAAGGACGGCGGAGAACAAAATCTTGCAAAACTTTTTTGATAACATCCAGACGGTTGGACTCATGCCCCTCCAGCTTGAAATCAAGCGCCTTCATGCTTCCGGAGGTATCGACCGAAAGCATAATATCAATTCCTTCACTTAACATTTCCGTCGTTTTATTCCCCCATTGCGGACGGGCCATTCCGATAATCAACAGAACCAGGGCTATGCATCTCATGAGAGGAAAAACAAACCGGAACTTCTCCCTTCGGGAGAGGGGAATAGTGAAAAAAAGGGAGAGGGAGGAGAAATGGACCCGTGGAATGCCATATCCCCTGTGAATCAGAAGGTAAACAACAGGAACAAGTAGGAGGAGCAGAAAAAAGAGAGGGGAATGAAATTCAAAAAAAAGTTCTTTCATGCGTCAAGGGTATTGGCTGAAATAATGGTGACCAGGCGCTTCAGATAATCATCCGTCTCCTGAAGGGGGGGGCGTCTTGAGGCAAACTTGACCTGATCCGCCTCTTCCAAAAGGCTTTTGGCATCAAGGGCCAGAGGAGGAGAAAGAATTTTTTTTGAATCCAAATCGCTTTCAAACTCGGGGGTTGTTTTTTCCAGAGCCGGATAGGCAAATTGCTCTTCCAGATAGCGGCGAAGAATTTCGGAGGCAAAAAAATAAAACTTTCTCACTTCCCCCTTTCGGGCCAGCTCCTGCTTCTTTAACCGTTCAATCTCAAGCAGAGCCTTGGCCCGGGGGGACAAGCGCTCTTCGCCCAATCTTTGCCGCTTGAGCCATCGACGAACTAACAACCAGATGGCCAGACTTGCTCCCAGAACCAGTGCTAAAATGAGCGTGAAAAAAATCCATTTCTGGAGGGGAAAAACCAGAATGTCCTCGATGTCGAGAATATCCGTCATCTTTATATCGGAGGCTGGCCGCTGGCCCCCCGAACCCCCTTTGGTTCGTTCGAACTGGCAAAGCCAGATCCTCACTCACAACTTACCTTCTTTTCTCCCGCATCTTGAAAAATTGCAATAGCGGGGGAATATAGTCCCGGTCGCTCCTCAAGAAAAGAGAATCAACTCCCGCCTGGTTAAACCGGTTTTTTCTTTTTTGAATCTCCTTGTTTTGCTCAATTGTAAAACTTCTGCGGACCGAGGGAGAACCAAGATTCCGGGCCAGAAGGGAGCCTGATTCCAGATCTCTCATATAAATCCATCCCCCCTTGTCCATCGATTCCTCGATCGGATCGGTCAAGTGAAACAGAACCAAATCGTGCTTCATCCGGCCTGTTTTAAGCGATTTCTCATAAGGAGTATCCAAAAAATCGGAAATGATAAAACAAACCGCCCGCCGGTGAATCGCCGTCATTAAAAAAGTCAGGGCTGTATCAAGATTTGTTCTGAGGCCGATCGGTTTGAACGAAAGAATTTCTGAAATGACCCGCCAAACATGCCCTCTCCCTTTTTTGGGGGGGATAAAGCGTTCTACCTGATCGGTAAAAATAAGCAGGCCCACCTTATCCTTGCTCTTGACGGCGGCATAAGCCAGTACTGCCGCCACTTCCGCCGCCATCTCCCTTTTGAGCCGGTTTTTCGACCCGAAATTCTGGCTCGCCGATCCATCAACCACCAGCATGACTGTCTGCTCCCGTTCTTCCCTGAAAACCTTGACAAAAGGCTTGTCCATCCGGGCAGTCACATTCCAGTCGATGGTCCGGATATCATCTCCGGGAAAATATTCGCGGACCTCTTCAAATTCCATTCCCCTCCCCCGAAAAGCGCTTTCGTATTCTCCGGAAAAGATGTCGTTGGCCAGATAACGGCTCTTGATATAAATGTGCTGGATTTTTTTGAGGAGATCGGCAGAAAGCATAATTACGGCACTTCAACGTGATCCAGGATTTTTCTCAACAAATCATCCGTGGTCAATCCTTCCGCCTCGGCCTCAAAACTTAAAATAACCCGGTGTCGAAGCACGTCGTAGGCCATGGTTTTAACATCTTGCGGAAGAACAAAGCCGCGCCCCTGAAGAAAAGCGTAAACCTTGGAGACCAGATTCAAATAAATCGTGGCACGAGGGGAAGCACCGTACTGAATCTGCCTTTCAATCCCTATTTTCAAATTTTGCGGCTCGCGCGTGGCAAAAACTATATTCACAATATAGTCGTTGATTTTCGGATCGACATGCAGATCACGAATCAGCGACCTTAATTCGACAATTTTTCGGGGATCCAGGATTGGATTGATGGAAGCCGGTTTTTGATTGGCAACCCGATCCATGATCGCCATTTCCTCTGTCCTGCTGGGGTAGGAAACCTTGAGTTTGAGCATAAAACGATCAACCTGCGCTTCCGGCAGGGGATAGGTCCCTTCCTGCTCGATCGGATTTTGCGTGGCCAGCACGATAAACGGTTCTTCCAGCTCGAAAGTTTCCTCGCCAATCGTGATCTGTTTTTCTTGCATCGCCTCGAGGAGGGCACTTTGGACTTTGGCGGGAGCGCGGTTGATTTCGTCCGCGAGAATGATGTGATGAAAAAGGGGCCCTTTCTTGACCTGGAATTCCTGCGTTCGCGGATTGTAAATTTGCGTTCCCAAAATATCGGCCGGGAGCAGATCAGGGGTGAATTGAATCCGCTGAAAACGGGCTTTAACCAGATAAGCGAGCGTCTTGACCGCCGTGGTTTTAGCCAGCCCGGGAACCCCTTCAACAAGCACATGGCCGTCAATCAGGATTCCTATCAACAATCGTTCGAGAAGATATTTCTGGCCAACAATAACCTTTCCCGCTTCCGCCAGAACTTCTTTAATCAACGGCTGACAGCGAGCTACTTCCTTATTAAGTTCCTGAATATCCATTATATATCCCTTCCCGCTCGCCTTCGGCTTCGCGATGAAGGGAGCTTCCGAGCTTAGGACTGGCGAAGCCAGATCCTTCGTCCACGAGCGTGTGAGCAAATCAGGTTACACCATCATCCAAAGAATCCCTTTTTCTTTTTCTTCTTTGCCTCTCCCATTCCTTCCCCGCTTGTTTCAGCAAACTTTCTTAAAAGATCTTCTTGTTCCTTTGTCAGTTGTGTCGGTGTTTGAACCTTGACTCTAATTATCAAATCCCCCGGCCGGCGCGATCTCAAATGGGGGAACCCTTCCCCTTTGAGAACGATCGTTTCTCCCGACTGAATGCCCCGCGGAATTTCAATTTCATGATCCCCTTTAAGTCCGGGAACGGTGATATGACAACCGAGGGAGGCCTGTACTATACTGATCGGAATTTCACAGAGGAGATTATCCCCGTCGCGCGAAAAGAAATCATGGTTCTTCACGCTGATAAAAACAAAGAGATCTCCCTTCGATGCTCCCCTTTCGCCCGCCTCCCCCTCGTTCTGGAGCATCAATCGGACGCCGCTATCGACTCCTGCCGGAATTTTTACGGAGAGTTTTTTTGTTTTTTTGACAAAACCAGCTCCCTGGCACTCCGAGCAAGGTTCCGCGATAAAGGTACCATTCCCCCGGCATTGGGGGCAGGTAGTGCTGATGGTAAAAAAACCCTGACTATGGCTGATTTGGCCCCGGCCATGACATCGGGGACAAGTCCGAATAGCCGTGGAATCTTTGGCCCCCCGACCGCCGCAATTTTCACAAATCCCATTTTTGGTTACCTGAATCTGCTTCTCGGCTCCAAAGAAAGCCTCGGCAAATTCAATCTGAAGATCATAACGAAGATCCCTCCCCCGCTGGGCTCTTCTCCCTCCTCGCCGCCCTCCTCCAAAAAAATCCTCAAAAATATCGCTAAAAGTCTCAAAAATGTCGTCGACCCCCTGAAAACCGGCAAAGCCAGTCCCCTGCAAACCGCTGTGGCCGAACTGATCATAGATCTCCCTTTTTTCCCGATCGGAGAGAACCTCATAAGCCTCGGAAGCTTCTTTGAACCGCTCTTCAGCCTGCTTGTCTCCCGGGTTTCTATCCGGATGAAACTTGAGCGCCATCTGCCGGTAGGCTTTTTTGATTTCCCCGTCAGTAGCGCTGCGATCCAGGCCCAAAACTTGATAGTAGTCTTTCTTGATCATAAAAGAAGTTTCCTAAAATCCTGCAAATGAGTAACCTGAAATGGCAAACAAATCAAATCTTCAATGCCGGCTGTGGCCGCCTGGGCCGCCGCCACGGTGGTAAAATAAGGAACGCCCGCCATCAAGGCCTGCCGGCGAATGGAAGAGGAGTCCTTCGCCTCCCTCCCCCCCGCCGGCGTATTGATTACCATCGCGATATCCCCCGCCTCAATCCGATCGAGAATATGAGGCGATCCCTCATAAACTTTATTGGTTGCTTCCGACACAATCCCCTTCCCGTTGAGATAAAGGGAAGTTCCCTTGGTGGCCACAATTTTAAACCCCAAGGCGCACAGTTTGCGCGCCACAGGAACAATCTGCTCCTTGTCTTCATTACGGACGCTGATAAACGCTTTTCCGGTGGTGGGGAGAATCGTTCCGGCCGCTATTTCCGCCTTGGCAAAGGCCATTCCAAAATTCCGGTCGATCCCCATCACCTCTCCGGTCGATTTCATTTCAGGACCCAGAAGAGGATCCACTCCCGGAAACTTCGTGAAAGGAAGAACCGCTTCCTTGACTGAAAGATAAGGGGGAACAATTTCTTCGGTAAACCCCAGTTCAGCAAGTTTTTTGCCGACCATGACCTTCGCGGCCAATTTAGCCAAAGGAACGCCAATGGCTTTGGAAACAAAGGGGACCGTTCTGGAAGCGCGAGGATTCACTTCCAGAATATAAACCACTTCGTTTTTCACCGCGTACTGAACATTCATCAGTCCACAAACCTGAAGAGCACCCGCCAATATTTTGGTCTGACGCTTGATTTCTCCGACAATCTCTTTCGAAAGAGTATGAGGAGGCAGACAACAGGCAGAATCCCCCGAATGAATGCCAGCATGCTCAATATGTTCCATGATACCGGCTACCACCACATCCGTTCCGTCGGACAGAGCATCCACATCCACTTCGGTGGCCCCCATCAGGTATTGATCAATAAGAACCGGCCGGTCTTCAGAAACAGTCACTGCTTTTTCCATGTACGAGGTGAGTCCGGTTTCATCATAAATAATTTCCATCGCCCTCCCCCCCAGAACGTAGGAAGGGCGGAGAAGAACAGGATAGCCAATCCATTGCGCCACTTCTTTGGCCTCTTCAAGATTCGTGGCCAGACCATTGATCGGCTGACGGAGTTTTAAATCATTCAAAAGTTGGGAGAATCGTTTACGATCTTCCGCCCTGTCAATGGAATCAGGGGAAGTCCCCAGAATTTTTGCCCCAAATTTTTGAAGAGGGACCGCTAACTTAAGAGGGGTCTGCCCTCCGAACTGGACAATCACTCCCATCGGTTTTTCTTCCTGTAGAATTCGAATGACATCTTCCTTGGTCAACGGTTCAAAATAGAGGCGATCAGAGGTGTCGTAGTCTGTGGAGACCGTTTCAGGATTGCAGTTGACCATGATCGTCTCAATCCCCTCTTCGGACAAGGCAAAACTGGCATGAACACAACAGTAGTCGAACTCAATTCCCTGACCGATCCGGTTGGGTCCCCCCCCCAGAATCATCACTTTCTTCTTCATTGTCGGATCTGCTTCATTTTCCTGTTCGTAGGTGGAATAAAGATAGGGAGTATGGGCTTCGAACTCGGCGCCGCAAGTATCGACTCTTTTATACACAGGGACAATGCCATTTTTTTCTCTCAAACCACGAATATGATCTTCGGTTTGACCGGTTAATTGGGCGATGCGACGGTCGGAGAAACCCATTTGTTTGGCACGCAATAATGTAGGGGCGAGATTTCCCCCCCGTTTAATTTCTTTTTCCATCTCCACAATCTGTTCAATCTGTCTTAAAAACCAGGGATCAATGAAGGTCTCCCGATGGATTTTTTTAAGACTCCATTTTTCACGAAAAGCCTGGGCGATCCACCAGAGCCGATCGGCGCGGGGAACGCGGAGATGCTCTTTGATCCCGCCCCTTTCCCGCTCTTCAAACCCATACGAACCAATCTCCAAGGACCGGATGGCCTTTTGGAGCGATTCCTTGAAGGTCCGGCCAATCGACATCACCTCCCCCACCGATTTCATCTGCGTTGTCAACCGGTCATCCGCTTGCGGAAATTTCTCAAACGTAAATCGGGGAATTTTGGTCACCACGTAATCGAGGGTTGGTTCAAAACAGGCGGGGGTCACTTTGGTGATGTCATTTTTGATTTCATCCAGCGTGTAGCCGATCGCCAGTTTGGTGGCAATCTTGGCAATCGGAAAACCGGTTGCTTTCGAGGCCAGAGCCGAACTGCGGGAGACGCGGGGATTCATCTCAATCACCATCATCGCCCCATTCTTCGGATTGACGGCGAACTGGATGTTCGATCCGCCGGTATCCACCCCAATTTCGCGGATGATCGCAATCGCGGCGTTCCGCATGATCTGGTATTCCTTGTCGGTCAGCGTCTGCGCCGGCGCCACCGTAATACTGTCTCCCGTGTGGATTCCCATCGGATCAAAATTTTCAATCGAGCAGACAATCACCACATTGTCCTTTAAGTCCCGCATCACTTCCAGTTCGTACTCTTTCCATCCAATGATCGATTGTTCAATCAAGAGTTGGGAGACAGGAGAACATTCCAACCCCCATTTCACATGCTCTTTGTACTCTTTCATGTTGGTCGCGATATTTCCGCCAGTCCCTCCCAGGGTGAAGGCAGGACGCAAGATGGCCGGAAAACCAACAACGCGAAGCGCGCTCAACGCTTCTTTCATGTTATGTGCGAGCCGGCTTCGGGGAACAGAAAGGCCGATTTTTTTCATCGCTTTTTTGAACAAGTCGCGGTCTTCCGCTTTTTCAATAGCGGGGAGTTTGGCGCCAATCAGTTCCACTCCCTGTCTTTCCAGCACGCCGCTTTTGGCTAATCTGACAGCCGTATTTAATGCCGTTTGCCCCCCCAATGTCGGAAGAAGAGCGTCCGGTTTTTCCACCTCGATAATTTTCGCGACAATTTCAGGGGTAATCGGTTCAATATAGGTGGCATCAGCCAGATTGGGATCGGTCATGATGGTGGCCGGATTGGAATTGATCAGAACAACATGGTAGCCCTCTTCCTTGAGCGCCTTGACTCCCTGGGTTCCTGAATAATCAAACTCACAGGCCTGACCGATAATAATTGGCCCGGCGCCGATAATCATGACTTTATGAATGTCTGTTCTCTTGGGCATATTGATGTAAGGGCAAACCTTGTGTTCGCCCGATTTGAAAGGGCAATCATAAAGGTTGCCCCTACATCATCTCATCATCTCGATAAATCTTTTGAACAAATAATGCGAATCATGCGGCCCGGGGCTTGCTTCCGGATGATATTGAACGCTAAAAGCCGGAAGAGTTTTATGCTGTAACCCTTCAACCGTCTGATCATTCAAATTAATATGAGTTATTTCCACATCGGCTGGAAGATTCTGACTATCAATGGCAAAACCATGATTTTGAGCGGTAATTTCCACCTTGCGGGTCCTCAAATCCATCACCGGCTGGTTTCCCCCATGATGACCAAATTTAAGCTTAAAGGTTTTCCCCCCCAGCGCCAACCCCATGATTTGATGCCCTAAACAAATCCCAAAAAGCGGCTTTTTGCCGAGCAATTTTCTGACATTATCAATTGCGTCGGTACAGACAGCCGGATCACCGGGACCATTGGATAAAAAAACACCGTCCGGATTTTCTTGAAGAACCTTTTCGGCGGGATAATTTCCGGGAACAACCTTAACCCGACAACCACTGTCCACCAGCATCCGGAGGATATTTTGTTTGATGCCAAAATCGTAGGCGATAATTTTGAATCGTTGATCGTTGATTGTTGATCGTTTTTTTTTCTTTTCCGATTCACGATTCACGATCCACGATCCACGCTCCCACACATACGGTTTCTTGCACGAAACCACTTTTGCCAAATCTTGCCCATCCATGGAGGGGAGATTCATCGCCTGATGCAAATATTTTTTTTGATTTCTGATTTTTCCTGTGACAATCAGGGCCGGCATCGCCCCCTTTTCGCGGATATGCCGAACGAGAGCCCGCGTATCAATTCCCTCTACACCTGGAACTTTATTTTTTTTCAAGTAGGCCGATAACGATCCTCTCGATCTGAAATTGCTCTCCAGCGGACTTAACTCCCGCACCACAAATCCAGAGAGATAAATTTTTTTGGATTCTACATCAGCCGGATTGACCCCATAATTTCCAATTTGAGAATAGGTCATCACCACAATCTGTCCCTGATAAGAAGGATCGGTTAAAATTTCCTGATAACCGGTCATGGAGGTGTTAAAAACCACTTCGCCGGAAGATCCCCCTTGATAGCCAAATGAACTACCGGAAAAAATCGTGCCATCCTGCAAAATGAGATGCGCCTCCGTGAGATCAGCCTTCGTCATAAGACCCTCTTTCCCGAGACAAAAGTATGGGTGACAACTCCTCTCACTTTCATTCCAGTGAAAGGGCTATTCCGACTCTTCGAATAAAATTTTGATGGATCAATCTCCCATTCTTCTTTTGGGTTAAAAATTACCAGATCGGCCATGGCCCCTTTCTCCAGACTTCCCCTTTTTAAACCGGCAATCCGGGCGGGATTGACCGTCAATAATTCAATTATTCTATTAATTGATAATGATTTATTTTCAAATAGTTGTAATAGTATACTTAATGCCGTTTCTAGACCGATAACTCCAGAGGCCGCCTGATCAAATTCAATCTCCTTATCCATCACACCATGAGGGGCATGATCGGTGGCAATGGCATCAATAATCCCTGATTTCACTCCTTCAATCAGTGCTTCCTGATCCTCACTATTTCTTAAAGGGGGAGCCATTTTGGCAGAGGTGTTGTAGTCGCCAACCGCTTGATCGGTGAGTGTTAAATGATGCGGAGTGACCTCCGCCGTTACAGCAACTCCCTCTTCTTTGGCTCGTTTGATCAGATTAACCCCTTCGCGGGTCGACAGATGAGCGATGTGAAGGGAGGCTCCCGTTAATTTGGCAAGGTAGATGTCACGGGCGATCATCATGTCTTCCGCCGCGTGGGGAATTCCCAAAAGTCCCAAACGGGTGGAGGTCAGTCCTTCATTCATGACCCCTTCCCCCGCTAAAACAGGATCGATGGCATGACTGATAATTGGCAACGAAAAGCTTTTGGCATATTCCATCGCCAGCCTCATCACCTGACTATTGGCAATTGTCTGACCGTCATCTGAAAGAGCCACGCACCCTGCTTCTTTAAGCTCTCCCATCGGAGTGAGCCTTTCCCCCTTAAGTCCAACAGTTACTGCTCCAATGGGATAAACATTCACGCATCCCGATTCTTGCGCAATTTTCAGAATATCTTGAGTAACGGAAGCATTATCGTTGACCGGATAGGTATTGGCCATACAGCAAACCGATGTAAATCCTCCCGCCGCCGCCGCCCGGGTTCCGGTTTGAATTGTTTCTTTGTATTCAAACCCCGGTTCCCGAAGATGCGTATGCAGATCAATAAATCCGGGAGAAACAATCAAACCGGAGACATCGATTATGTCAGCCTCGGCCACTTTTTGACCGGGAGGCAAAACATCTTCCACACATCCATCGCAAATAACCAAATCAAACCGGCCATCCCGCTTGTTTTTGGGGTCGATCAAAAATCCGTTTTTAATATGAAGACGCATGTTATGAATGTCCCGATAACAAATACAAAATCGCCATTCTGACCGCGACGCCGTTGGCCACCTGATCGAGAATGACCGAATGGGGGCCGTCAGCCACTTCTGGCTCCAATTCAATCCCCCGATTGACAGGCCCCGGATGCATGACAATCACATCCTCCTTTGCCCTTTTTAAAATCTCCCGGTTCAATCCATAAAAGCGGGAATATTCCGTCAGCGAAGAAAAGGGGGTCCAGATAATCCGTTCCTGCTGAATTCTCAGCATCATGATCACATCACAGTCTTGAATTCCGTTCCCCAGGTCATAAAAAACTTGGGGACACTGTCCCCTCACTCCAAAATTTTCTATTCCCCTGGGAATCATGGTCGCCGGCCCTACAACCCTTACTTGAGCCCCCATTTTGGAAAAAGCATAAATGTTGGACCGGGCCACCCGGCTGTGGGCAATATCTCCCACGATGGCGACCTGCAAACCATCCATTCTCTTTTTGCGGTCGGCGACGGTCAACAAATCCAACAGGGCCTGGGAGGGATGCTCGTGCGAACCATCCCCCGCGTTAATGACCGACGCGTGCAAATTTCTGGCCAACCAGTGGGGAGCCCCGGAAGCTCTATGCCGACAGACAATCAGGTTGGCCCCGAGCGCTTCCAGATTACGGGCGGTATCAAGCAGGGTTTCCCCCTTGGCAACGGAAGAACCGCTTTTGGTAATGGTGAGAAGGTCAGCCGACAGCCGTTTGGCGGCAATTTCAAAAGAAATGCGGGTTCGTGTTGAATCTTCGAAGAAAAGATTCACCACCGTTTTGCCGCGAAGAGCAGGAACTTTTTTGATTTCGCGCCCGGAAACTTCCTGAAAACTCCGGGCCGTCTCCAGAATTAATTCAATTTCTTCCCGGTTTAGTTCTTCAATTCCTAAAAGATCTTTTCTTTTTAACTGCATGAACTCCCTATTCTATAAACACTCCCTCTTCTCCATCGGTTTCCTTCAATTTGACAACCACATTTTCTTCCTTTTTGGCTTCGACATGAATTCCCACAATCCCCGCCTCAATTGGAATTTCTCTCCCCCCTCTGTCGACCAAAACAGCCAATCCCACCCGGTCAGGGCGCCCCAGATCAAACAGGGCATTGAGCGCCCCCCGAATCGTCCGGCCGGTGTACAGAACATCATCCAGAAGAAAAACCGATTTGCCGTCGATTGAAAAAGGAATTTCAGTTCTTCTGACCACGGGATGAGTGGATAGACGGGACAAGTCATCCCGATAAAGAGTCATGTCCAAAACACCGGCAGGCACCTCAATCCCTTTGGCCTCCTTGAGCAAAGCGCCCACTCTTTGGCTTAAGGGAACCCCCCGCGTGGTGATCCCCACCAGAACTACTTTTTCCAGCAACTCTTCCTCTTCCAAAATTTCGCGAGCTATTTTTTGGATGGCCTGTTTTATTTCTTCAGCATCCAGGACTGGCTTCATGGTGGTGTTTTCTTAGCAGGCTGTTGAGAAAGGTCCCAGATGCTAGGCGCCCGCTGAGGCCCGACTGAGGCGTGACTCACAGGTACGCCGCAGGGAGCGGCCGATTGCGGGCAACGACGCAGATGGGCCTTTGTCAACAGCCTGCTAAAAAGTTGGTGACTCATACCGAATTAGTCGATAGGAGTCAAGAAGAGAGGCTTTATTCCATGGCTAATTACGATTTGACTCCCGAACAGGAAATGCTCCGAAGAACAGTCCGTGACTTTGCCGAAGCGGAAATCAAACCGGTGCGAGCCCAATTGGATGAAAAGGAGGAGTTTTCCTATGATCTGGTGAAAAAAATGGGGGAACTGGGGCTTTTTGGAATGACCGTTTCCCCCGAGTATGGGGGGCAGGGAGTTGACTATTTAACCTATTGTATAGCGGTTGAGGAATTGGCCCGCGTGGATGGCTGTCAAGCGGCTACTGTAGCGGCTGAAAATTCATTGGGGATCGGTCCTCTTTACAATTTTGGAAATGAACATCAAAAAAGAAAATTTTTGCCCGATCTCTGCAGTGGAAAAAAATTGTGGGGGTTTGGATTAACCGAGGCCGATGCTGGTTCCGATGCCCAAAATTCCAAAACGCGCGCCGAGCTTAAGAATGGAAAGTGGGTTATTAACGGCTCCAAAATTTTTATCACCAATTCGGCCAGCAAAATTACAGCAGGAATTACAGTCCAGGCGGTTACCGGAGCAGGCTCCGAGGGGAGAAAAGAAATTTCCTGCATTATTGTGGAAAGCGGCACTCCCGGTTTTACCGCAAAAGAAATGCACCGCAAACTCACCTGGCGTTCCTCCAATACCGGGGAACTTTATTTTGATAACGTGACCGTTCCGGAAGAAAACCTTCTCGGGCCGCGAGGGGGAGGATTCAAGCAGATGATGACCACTCTCGATTCTGGCCGGCTGGGGATTGCCGCCATGGGACTGGGGGGGGCTCAAGGGGCTTTCGAAGCGGCTCTGGATTATGCCAAACAACGAAAGGCTTTTGGCAAACCGATCTCCCAGTTTCAAGTCAATGCCTTTAAGTTGGCTGACTGTGCTCTTGAAATCGAGGCAGCTCGCAATCTTCTCTACAAAGCCTGCTGGCTTAAAGACCAGGGGCGTCCTTTCGGCAAGGAGGCGGCGATGGCCAAGCTCTATACATCGGAGGTTTTTCACCGGGTCGCCAACCATTGCGTTCAGCTCCATGGGGGGTATGGATTGATGGAAGAATATCCGGCCGCCAAATTCTACCGCGACCAGAAATTGCTGGAGATTGGGGAAGGAACTAGCGAAATTCAGAGGATTGTGATCTCCCGCTATCTTGGTTGTTAAGAAGCTAGACCTTTCTCTTTAATATACTCCGAATAAATTTTATAGGCCGGTTTAATGATCGGCAACAACTGAAGAATTCTGGGAATGGGGCCTTTGGCGGTCATCTCCCGACGGGCCAACGCCATTACCAGATTCAACTCCCCCATCCAGAATCTGTGGGCGGTGTCAGCTTTCATGCTCATCTCCACAACCGGTTTTTTTTCGGTATCATTGAAGGAGAGAACCACTTGTTCGCCGGTCAAATCGATGGTGATGGCCAGATCGGGCTCCCGATAAATAAATTTGAGAATCAACCGGGAGGCCAAAAGTTTCGGGCCCACTTCCGGATGATGCCCAAGCATTTCAAAAAACCCCCCCAGGACTTCTTTGAGATGATCGGATGAATGAAAGAGGGACATGGCATTTAATGCTTAGCACACCCGCAGAATCGGGTCAAAATATTCCATGGTCACATCAATCTTGATAAACTCTCTTGACCGCGTATCTATTTTACACTCAACATCTTCATCACATTTCTCATCCGGTCAAAAGAAGTGCCCCAAGTCATGAGAGTAACGAAAGAGAGAGGAACCAGATAGAGGGTGTTGGTCAACAGAACAAAATCCATTTCTTTAAGCCAGAAGAACTGAACGAGCCAGGCAAAAACAGGAGAAAAAATCGCACCGACCCCCAGATAAACAATCCGCTCCGGCCGTTGCATGGAGCCCCCCTCATAATGGGCCCCCATTTCATCCCCCTTCGATTTGGTGTAGCTCACCATGTAGGAGCCAATCAAACAAACGATGACAATCAATAACGCCCAATGATGGCGATAGTACAGAACAAGCCCTGCAAAGAAGGCCCCTTCAGAAATGCGATCCATGATGGAATCAAAATAAGCTCCCGATCGGGTTTCGTTATGCGTGGCACGGGCAACCCGTCCATCAAAAGTATCAAAGGTCGCCCCAAAAATCATCAGCCACCCCCCCAAACCAAAATGCCCTTTCCAAAAAAAATAGCCGGACGCCAATCCAATCAACACCCCCATCGTTGTCAAGGTGTTGGGGGAAAGCCGCAGGCGGACAAAAAGATGGACAAAAGGATCGGTCAACCAGAGCCAATACTCACGCATCCAGCGATTGAGGAATTTGGAGGCGGGGCGCTCTTCAACCTCTTTGAGTCTCTTGCTGTTCCGATAGACAGGACGAAAAGCCAACACCGTCCCCAGAAAAAGTACGTTAAAAACCGCCAGAGGAATCAGAGTAAACCAGACAGAGTTGATATCCATGAAAGGACACCTTACATCCCAACCGCTCGCTTGACTTCAAGAGGGGCTGAATGATCGTAAGCGGCCGCAGCATCATACTGTGGCTGGCCAGGAACTTTCAAGGAATTATCAAACGAGGGGAGCGCTACCGGCTTTCCGCTGGCATAAACGGCATGCCGCCCTTTTTGCCTGTACCATTCTCCCACGGAAGCATTCTTGTACATGTTTTCGATGATATTCCTCCATCCAATGCCGGTATTGTAGGCGCAGAAGGAAATTTCCCCTTCCTGCGTGCCGTAGGGGATAATGCATCGCTCGGTTCTTCGGAAATCATAGTTCCACAAATCCTGGAACCACATGCCGGCGACAAACAAAAAAAGCCAGCGGTCTTTTTTGCGCTCCGATCCCAATCCATAATCCTTGTCCGATAAGGAAGCCCCCGTTTGCTTATCCAGCTTTTGGATCAGATCTTTGAACCTGAAATCTTTCGGAGCTTTGGAGGGATTGTAATTTTTGAGGAGAGCCAATAACATTTGAAAACCGGACAGCTTGCGTCCGCGCGATGTATCGTTGATGATGGCCACATCTTTCATGAACTGCTCGATGTTCAACATTGCTCCCAGAGGCACCTGCTGTTTTTTCTGTTTATCAACCAGAAAAACGGTTCCGACCCCGCAGTTGGGATGACAGCCGCATTTGAGGTTTCCCCATTCCGCCTTGGGGCCGGCCATCATGTCGGCAAAATCACTGAAAACGCTGACTGCCGACAGAGGAAACCAGTCGCGCAACGGTTCGGTCAATCCGGTCTGTTTTTTGAAATCATGCGCGAGATGAGCCAGAGTATAACGCTTTTGCATCCGTTCTTCCACACTGATATCTTCGTCCCGTCCTGTAAAAGAAACCGGTTGAAACGAAATAAAACTGATTTTATCGGAGTTTTGGACAACAAAATCAAAAATCTTCCCCACCTGATGATCGTTGACTGTCCGGACAATGGTGACGACCGGCACAATATCAATACCAGCGCGATAGAGGTTTTCCATCGCCCGGAGTTTGATATCGAACAAATTGCCGATTTTGCGATGGGCGTTGTTCTCATTCCCCACCCCGTCAAACTGGAGATAGGCAATCCTTAAGCCGGCGTCGTAAGCCTCCTTGGCAAATTCCGGATTTTCGGCAAAACGGATTCCGTTGGTAGCCGCCTGAACGGAAAAGTAGCCCACTTTTTTGGCATATTTGATGGCATCGATAAACAGAGGGGATAACGTCGGCTCCCCTCCTGAAAATTGAACGGAGAGCTGGCGTTTGGGCTTGATGGAGATGGCGTTATCAAGAATGTGTTGCACTTCTGCCAATTCAAGTTCATGAACGTAGCCTACCTGATTGGCATCCATAAAGCAGGGTTCGCACATCATGTTGCACCGATTGGTCAAGTCAATCGTGAGAACGGATCCCCGTCCGTAACGGATGGAAGAGCTTCCATGATTGCGAAGTTTTGTGTCGGGAGCGTAAAAGTCGCTTCCGGGATAAAGTTTTTCCATTCGTTCCAGAAAACGGGCGTCCAGAGCCATCACATCTTCAAACCGGCCATGCTGGGGACAATCCTTGATCATCCAGACCTTTCCATCCCGTTCAACAATCTTCGCTTTGATTTCACCCGGATTGCCGGTCCGCAGAATATCAACGCTCGTTTCCCCCGAAATGATTTTGCTTCTCACTTCCTTGACGCATTCGGGACACAAGGAATCGGTTTCGCGTGGCCAACCAAGCGTCGGCTTTACTTTTTCATAACTCTTCAAAAGTTTTCGATCAGCCCACTTTGGCTTGAAGGTTTTGCCTTCCCTGATTTTCTTGTTGATGAACTGAAAAACGGGCCAAGCCACGCGGGCTCCCCCTGCCAATCCATATTCGATGGCTCTATTAAATAGATGATTCATGAGAATCTCCTTTAACGTTTATTGATTTTAAAACGTTCTAAACAATTGAATTAACTCAACTTTTTAATTCAAGGCGTTGTATTAAATGAAAGGGACTCTGTCAAATTATTTTTAAAGATTCTGGCAATACCCCAAAATTTTCATAGATAACCTCTGATTCTTATTGATTCTAAAGTGGGAATCATACTTCCCCCCTTAAAGGGGTTGATCTTGATCTTGAGAGAAACCCTGATTCTGGACGGGAGATTGACCTTTGACGTATCTTCTGGATACCTGTGCGGTTTCTGAATTGATCAAAAAAACTCCCTCACGGAAAGTTGTCAAATGGATCGACGCCATTCCGGAACATATTCTCTTCTTAAGCGTTATCACACGGGGCGAGATTCAAAAAGGAATCGACAAATTAAAAGATTTCCATCGAGAAAAAAAACTTCGGCACTGGCTTCAGACCGACTTAATCAAACGTTTTGAAGGGCGTCTTCTAGAAATAAACAGGGAAATAGCTCTCCGGTGGGGGGGAATCGAGGCTAAAAGCGAAAGGATCGGTCAAAAAATTCCAGTTATCGACGGGCTTATTGCTGCGACTGCTTTGACGCATGATCTGGTTTTGGTCACCCGGAATATCCAGGATGTTCAGGCAAGCGGAGTGAAAATTTTCAATCCTTGAAATGACTGAATCATTCTGAATCATTCCGTTTGACCCTTCGCTCGAAATCTCTTAGAAACTTAAATTGTTTATGGCTAAAGACGATCTATGGCTGATGCGAACCTATTCGGGGCATACCACCGCCAAAGCCTCCAATAAGCTTTACCGCGAAAACCTGGCCAAGGGGCAAACCGGCTTATCGGTCGCCTTCGATCTTCCCACCCAAACCGGCTATGACTCCGATCATCCACTCGCTTTAGCTGAAGTTGGTAAAGTTGGAGTGCCCATCTCCCATATCGAAGATATGCAGACTCTCTTTGACGGCATTCCGCTGGACAAAATGAATACCTCCATGACGATCAACGCGACCGCGGCTTGGCTCTTAGCTCTCTATATTGCCGTCGCGGAGAGGCAAGGGATTGACAAAAAATCACTTTCAGGAACGACACAGAATGACATTCTGAAGGAATACCTCTCGCGGGGCACTTATATTTTTCCACCGGAACCTTCAATCCGACTGACAACCGACATGATTGCCTACACGGTTCATCATGTTCCCAAATGGAATCCAGTGAATGTCTGCCCCTATCATCTTCAAGAAGCAGGAGCGACTCCAGTGCAGGAATTGGCCTATGGCCTGGCCAACGCGATCTGCTTTCTGGATGCGCTCAAAGATTCCAAACAGGTTCAAGGGGACGATTTTGAAAAAGCGGTTGGCCGGATTTCTTTTTTTATGGATTCCAGTATTCGCTTTGTTGAAGAGATCTGCAAAGTCCGGGCGTTTAATCATCTGTGGGATAAAATCACAGAAGAGCGATATGGAGTGAAAGATCCCAAATATCGTCGCTTCCGTTATGGGGTTCAGGTCAACTCGCTGGGGCTCACCGAAAAACAGCCGGAAAATAACATTCAACGGATTGTTCTTGAAATGTTGGGGGTCACTTTATCTCGTCATGCTCGCGCCCGGGCGATCCAGCTCCCCTGCTGGAATGAGGCGTTGGGGCTCCCCCGCCCCTGGGATCAGCAGTGGTCGCTTCGGATCCAGCAGGTTTTGGCGCTCGAGACCGATCTTTTGGAGCATGAAGATATTTTTGAAGGCTCAAAAGTAATTGAGGCAAAAACGAAGAATTTCATAGACGCGGCGGAAAAGGAACTCGATCGGATCTTGAAAGCGGGGGGTTCCGTCAAGGCCTTGGAGATGATGAAACAGGGGATCGTGACCTCCCATGCCGCCCGCGTCAAAGCGATTGAGGAAGGAGACATTAAAGTCGTTGGAATCAATTGCTATACTGAATCGGCCCCTTCTCCTCTCACGGAAACTGGCGATTCGGGTATTTTAAAGATCAACCCGGATGACGTTCGAAACAAAATTGAAGCCTTGAAGGCGTTCCGAAAAAAACGGAATCAAAAAGAGGTCGATCAGGCGATTCGAGGACTTAAAGAGGCCGCTCAAAACAAAACAAATATCATGCCAGCTTCGATTCAGGCGGCAAAGAGTGGAGTCACAACGGGGGAGTGGGGAACGGCTCTTCGGGAAATTTTTGGGGAATACCGGGCTCCAACTGGAGTGGGGGGAGTGAGTTCAGCGGTTTTGACCGAAGGGCTTCAAGCGGCACAAGTGGCCGTAAAAGAATTTGAGAAAAAAACCGGCGAAAAACTTCGGATTCTGGTTGGAAAGCCGGGATTGGATGGCCATTCCAACGGAGCGGAACAGATCGCCATCCGGGCACGGGATGCCGGGATGGAAGTAATCTATCAGGGAATCCGTCTCACTCCGGAACAGATCGTCGAATCGGCCCTTCAGGAAGGGGTGCATGTGATTGGACTATCGATTCTCTCCGGTTCTCATCTCGACCTGGTAGGCGACATGATCAAACTCATGAAGCAAAAAAAGATGGATCATATCCCCCTGGTTGTCGGCGGCATTATCCCCGATGCCGACCGCAAGATTCTCTTGAAACAGGGGGTCGCCCGCGTTTACACACCAAAGGATTTTGAGTTGAATCGAATGATGAAAGAGATCGCGGAAACAGCTCTCGAAAGGTAGTTCCCCTACAACGGAATATTCCCATGTTTCTTGGGGGGATTTTTGTCCACCTTGTTTTTGAGCATTTCCAAAGCCTGGATGATTTTGACGCGGGTATCTTTCGGTTCGATAATTTCATCAATATAACCCAATTCAGCCGCTTTGTAGGGAGTCGCAAAAGTGCTTCGATACTCTTCCGTCAGCCGAACCCGCTCGGCATCCGGATTTTTCGCATCGGCAATCTCCTTCCGGAAAATAATATTCACCGCCCCTTCTGAACCCATCACCGCAATCTCCGCAAAGGGATAAGCATAGTTAATGTCTCCACGAACATGCTTGCTGCTCATCACGTCGTAGGCCCCTCCATATCCCTTGCGGGTAATGATCGTAACTTTGGGGATGGTCGCCTCGCAAAAGGCATAGAGCAGTTTAGCCCCATGCATAATAATTCCCCCATATTCCTGATCGGTTCCCGGCAAAAAACCGGGGACATCCACAAAAGTCACCACCGGAATATTGAAGGCATCGCAAAACCGGACAAACCGCGCCCCTTTGAGGGAAGCCGAAATATCCAGACAACCGGCCAGAACATTCGGCTGATTGGCAACCAGTCCTACAGTCTTTCCATTGTAGCGGCCAAAACCAATCAACATGTTTTTGGCGTAATCAGGGCCGATTTCAAAAAAATAACCGTCATCCAGAGTTGTTTTGATGAGCACTTTCATGTCGTAAGGTTTGTTCGGGCTGTCGGGAATGAGTGTATTGAGTTTTTCGTCAACACGCTCACGATCATCTTTGCTGGCCACCACTGGAGGATCTTCCAGATTGTTTGAAGGAATAAAACTCAACAACTCCCGCACTTTTAAAAGAGCCGATTTGTCGTCAGGCGCCCGAAGAAGAGAGACGCCCGACTTGCTGTTGTGCGCCACCGCTCCCCCCAGATCTTCCTTCGAAACCACTTCGTGGGTTACCGCTTTGATCACGTCTGGACCGGTAATAAACATGTGGGCTGTGTTTTCGACCATCAAGATAAAATCGGTCAGGGCGGGGGAATAAACGGCCCCTCCCGCACAGGGGCCCATGATCACCGAAATCTGGGGAATGACTCCTGAAGACATAACATTCCGTTGAAAAATATCGGCATACCCCGCCAACGATTGAACCCCCTCCTGAATTCGCGCTCCGCCGCTGTCGTTCAAACCAATCACCGGCGCGCCATTCTTCATCGCTAGATCCATTATTTTGCATACTTTTTTTGCAAAAGCCTCCCCCAGCGAGCCGCCAAAAGAGGTAAAATCCTGTGAAAAAACAAAAACGGTCCGTCCATCTATTTTGCCGTAACCGGTAATCACCCCGTCTCCCAGCACTTTCTTTTTCTCCATTCCAAAATCGGAGCATCGGTGGGTTACAAACTTGTCGATCTCAACAAAAGTTCCCGGGTCGAACAAGAAATCGATCCGCTCCCGGGCTGTCAGTTTGCCTGATTTGTGCTGAGCTTCGATTCGCTCTTTTCCTCCCCCCCTATCAGCCTCGGCCGATTTTTTGTGGAGAAGTTCGATCATGTCGTTGTTTGTTGGCATAATGATTTATTTCGTAACCCCCGCGTGCAGAGCCGCTTTTGCGACCGCTTTTGTTACCGCATCATGCAAGGTCATATCAAGAACATCCGGAATGAGTTCTCCTTCTGGAGTATGACTAGCGATGGCTATGGCCGCCGCAATGTACATATCCGTATGCATTCTTTTGGCATGGGCCTGAATGGCCCCTCTTAATAATCCCGGATAAGCCAAAAGATTGTTCACCCTTTTGCCGTCACTCGCAAAAGCAGCGCCGGCATCCAGCGCTTCGCGAATTGTAATTTCCGGAAGAGGATTGGACAAAGCCAAAATAATTTGTCCCTTCTGAACCCATTCCGGTTTGATCAATCCCCCAATGCCGGTGGTCGCTACAATGACCTGACATTTTTTCATCAACTCTTCAAGTTCCATGCAAATTCCGCCTGCCGATTCGTGCCGTTTCAAGCAGTCCGGATTCAAATCGGTCCCGTAAACAGGCTGACCGGTATAATGCATGATTAATCGGGCAATGGCGCTGCCAGCGGCTCCCAATCCAATCTGGCCTATAGATACTTTTTTGAGATTCACATTCTTCATTTGGCTCGCGTTCATCAAAGCGGCCAGTGAAACGGTCGCGGTTCCATGTTGATCGTCATGCATGACCGGAATTGAAAGCATCTGCGTGAGGCGATCTTCCACCTCAAAACAATCAGGCGTCCGGATATCTTCCAGCTGAATCGCGGCAAATGTATCCGCGATAGCAGCGACAGAATCAATCAGGCGATTGACATCGAGCGTGTTGATGAGAATGGGAATCATCTGCAAGCCTGAAAACTGCGTGAAGAGGGCCGCCTTCCCTTCCATGACCGGCATGGCAGCCACCGGTCCAATGTTTCCAAGCCCCAGCACCCGGCTCCCGTTGGTCACTAGCGCTACCGTTCGGGAAATGGAGGTATATTTGGCAACCGCTTTCGGATTTTCCTTGATCAATCGACTGACAGTCACCACCCCCGGCGTGTAAATTTTTTGAAGATCGTCAACCGATTTGACAGGGCGCCGGGGAACAACCTGGATTTTTCCCCCTTCATGCCATTCCAAGACATCATCGACCACTTCTTCCAATTCGATGTCTGGAAGTTTTTTGACTTCAGCCACTATTCTTTTGAGATGCTCTTCATCATCAACAATAATGGTGATGTTGCGCACCATGAAAAGCTCGCCGGCGCTCAAGGTGGCAATATTTCCCATCTCCGCCCCCAGGGAACTCATGACGGAAATCAGTCTGGCCAACACCCCAATTTTTTGCTTGTTTTTGAAGCGCAGAGTCCGGACAATTTTCTGCTTATAGGACATAAAGGGGAATCAATTTCATAGGAATGTCCGTTGGTGTCAAGGAGAAAGTCCCTGGAATTTGGTGAGAACCCGTTAATACCAATCTTCCAGTTTGAGCCCCTTGATTCTTCCGAATTCATCAGTATTGTGAGTCACAAGAATCAGACCATTGGCCATGGCAGATCCGGCAATCAGAATATCCATGGGACCAATACTATTTCCCTTTTCTTCCAGTTCTGTCCGAATTTTTGCCGCCATCCTGCTTTCTTTTCTTTCAAAGGGACAAAGAGAACAAAAGTCAAGAAACCGCTCCAACTGTTCTACTTTTTCCCTGCTTCTTTCTTTTGATTTTAAAACCCCTACTTCCAATTCATAAACAACAATAATGGGAACGAATATCTGTTTGGGCGCCTTGCCGAGCAGTTTTTGGGCAATTTGGCCCTTTCCCTTGAAAAAATGAATAACGGTGTTGGTATCCAGGGCGTACATGTTCAGAACTCTTCCCGCAACATGTCTTTTCCCTGGTGCGATCTGATTTCTTCCAGAGATGGAAAGTCGTTCCAAGCCCCAGCCAACTCTTCGATATCACGAGGCCATTGGGAATTTATTTCTTTTTGGATCAGTTGAGAGAGCCATCGGCTTTGTGAGATGTGAGATTTTTTAACCGCACTTTTCATCTTTTTGGTTGTTTTTTCGTCAAGATAAACAGTAACTTGTCCCATAAACACCTGTCTCCTCATTCCACTTATAAAGTATAAGTTGAATTATAATTAAAAATCAAGGATATTTTTTGGTAAGATTTTTTCAGGCCAGCATCATCCGCATCGGTTGCAGGGTACGATTGAAAGGATTGAGAACAAAACCCAGATTTTTATAAATCAGTTGGTTTAACAAACTCCAAGGGGATAACAGCAAGAATCAAAGCCCCTTCCATGCCTGTATCGAGGCTTGATACGGTTTGCCCCCGGTGGCCACTCAAAATCCCCCATCTATGGCCACCTCAAATTCCCCCATCTGAGCACTGACAAATAAAGTGTCGGAAGATTGACAACAGGACGTT
>SBBF01000009.1 GCA_005240075.1 Nitrospira sp. | reverse complement strand
TAGGGGCGAATCCCTGTGGTCGCCCGATAATTTGTGGGCAGACACAGGGGTCTGCCCCTACAGGTTGCCCTGCCTCGCCAACCTTGTTTCAGCCACCGGAGGCACCCCCCGATAAGCCAGCGCTTCCCGCGCAATATTTTTAAATACCGGCGCCGCCACCACGCCCCCATAGTACTGCGGGGTGGGGGTATCATAAACCACATAGATCACAAACTCGGGAGAGGAAGCCGGCACATAACCGATAAACGAACTGACATATTTCCCCGGCGCATACTGCCTGGTTTTGGAATCAACCTTTTGCGCCGTTCCGGTCTTTCCGGCAACGGGATAGCCTTCCAGATTGGCGAGCTGTCCGGTCCCCCCTTCATCCACAACTCCTTCCAACATTTGAGTAACCTGGGTAGCTGTCCGGCTTTTTAAAACAACACCCGCTTCCGAAGGATATTGCCTCAAAATCTCCTCCCCCTCCGAGCTGACCACTTTTGAAAGCAGAAAAGATTTCATCCGAATTCCGCTATTGGCAAACGTCGCGTAAGCCTGCGCCATCTGCAGGCCGGTTACTGAAATCCCCTGACCAAAAGCAATATTGGATTGATCGAGCGCCGACCATCCCTTGACATTCCTCAAAATCCCCTGTTCCTCCCCCGGAAAATCAAGGCCCGGTTTTTGGCCAAAGCCCAGGGCAACGATTGTATCGTAGAGCGCCTGTTTCCCAATCTTTTGGGCGATTTTGGTCACTCCGATATTGGAAGAAACTTTGATAATGTCTTTGACGGTCATGTTGCCGTAAGGGGCATGATCATGGATGGTCCGTTTTTCCACCTGGTAGGTGCCATTCTCACAAAAAAAGAGGCTCTCCGGATTGACCTTTCCCGTATCCAGGGCGGATGAAACCAACACCGCCTTGAAAGTGGAACCCGGCTCAAAGGTGTCGATTAAGGCATGATTTTTCCAGTGTTCGGCGGGGTATTCCCAATAGAGATTCGGATTAAAGAAAGGATAATTGGCCATCGCCAGAATTTCACCCGTGTGAGGATCGATAATCAGGGCAAATCCGCTTTTAGCTTTGTATTTCTGGGCGTTCTCCCTCAAATATTTTTCCGCGATGAATTGAAGATTCAGATCAATCGTCAGATGAATATCATGAAAAATTTCCTGGGAGGCTACCGGCGTAAACAGACGCCCCTTGGCATCTTTTTCAGCCAACTGGCTTTGGGGGAACGATTTCAAGAAATTATCAAATGCCAGCTCCAACCCTCCCAGCGCCTTGGCGTCGTACCCCACAGCCCCCAAAAGATGTCCTGCGATTTCCTTGTTGGGATAGAACCGCTTGTATTCAGTCGCCACCACCACGCCATCCAACTTGAGACGACGCAGGACATCTCCCGTTTCCGCCGAAATTCTTCTTGTCACCCATTCAAATTTTTTGGAGGAATTGAGTTTGGCTTTGATTTTTTCTTTGGAGAGTTTCAAGACCGAACTCAACTGTAAAATCACTGGATCGGCATTTTTAATCTGGGAAGGATGAATTCCCACGGAGGCTACTTGCACATCTATGGCAAGAGCCTGCCCGTTTCGGTCAACGATCGTTCCTCTCTTGGCAACAACCGGTAGGCGAGCCTGGTACTGGTGGGACGCCAAATCAAAAAGGCGGCCATTTTTCGCCACCTGCAAATGGTAGCTTCGAAAAAGGAGACACCCCAAAAAAATCACAAAGCCAAGGCTCGTTAAGAGAATTCGAAGCTTGATCCATTTAAGAGAACTCATAGAAAATTTAAAATTCAGGCAGGAGTCTAATTTGCTCCTGCTTCGGTGATTGCATTTTTAGTTTCTCCACCGCCAGTGTTTCGATCCGTTGTGGCGACTTCAGCGTGGCCACCTCCACTTTCAATTTTTTGTTTTGTTCAGTTAGCACCTGATGCTTTCCCCGCAGTTCGTTGATCTCGTAACCGTACTGAACAATCTGCACCCGCGACCAGATATAAAAGAGACTCAAAATAGCCATGAAGGCGACCAGAAAGAGGATTTTGAACAACAGCCTTGTTTTTAAAAAATCCTCTTTGGTATACGCCCTCTGGCGCCTGATGACAGGAGCCTCCATCGCCCAGGGAGTATAAACTCTGCTCATCGTCCTCCTTTTTCAATCACTCTTAACTTCGCGCTTCTGCTTCGAGGGTTGCCCTTTATTTCTTCATCCGCCGGGACAACCGGTTTTTTTGTGATGATCTGCCACCCTTCTCCCTTTAACCGTTTGAATTCATTTTTGACGATCCGATCCTCCAAAGAATGAAAAGAAATCAAAACCGCTCTTCCTCCTGGCGCCAGCAGAACCGGAAGAAGTTTCAGCAAAGCATGTAATTCTTCCAGCTCATGGTTCACCGCAATTCTCAAAGCCTGAAAAATCCGGGTCGCCGGATGAATTTTTTGCCTTCGATACAGAGGCCCCAGAACTTGTACAGCAAGCCCGGCTAGTTCAGCCGTTGTTTCCAGGGGAGCCTCATTCCTTCTCCTTACAATTTCGCGGGCTATCCTTCTCGATCCCCTTTCCTCCCCAAATCGCCAGAACAAATCGGCCAAATCTTTTTCATCCATCTCATCCAGCAAATCAGCCGCCGTCGCGGATCTTCTGGAATCAAGCCGCATGTCGAGCGGCCCGTCTGCTTGGAAACTCAAACCTCTCTGCGGGTCATTTAATTGGACGCTTGAAAAGCCGAGATCGGCCACGATTCCCTGAAAACAACCCTGGTTTTTTGTTGTGATATCAAAGAGCTCGGAAAATCTTTT
This sequence comes from Nitrospira sp., assembly GCA_005240075.1. Taxonomy (GTDB): domain Bacteria; phylum UBA10199; class UBA10199; order UBA10199; family SBBF01; genus SBBF01. The sequence continues at coordinate 36,516 of SBBF01000009.1, read as the reverse complement.
TCGGACGACCTGACAACGAGAATCATTTCCAAATTTTTTTTGAAGGTTGGTATAAGCGGCTGGATCGCAATCGCTCAACATCAGCCGCCCAAGACTCCCAAGCCTTTTTAAAATTTCTTCAGCGTGCCCTCCTTCCCCTGCTGTGGCATCGAGATAAAAACCCTCTTTTTGAATGTGCAGGAAATCAACCACCTCCTGCCTTAAAACAGTAACATGCATTATAAATTCTAAATCATCTCCTCCCGATTGGCCCAACGCTGGTTAGGAGTTTTTTCAACAGCCACGCTCCCCTGCAATTCCTCGAATCCGGCGTTCTGCCTCGTTTCCTTCAAAAAACTCAAGATGGCATCCGAAATGGATGAATAGTCCTCCAAAAACTGGTCGGCTCCCGTAAATTGAAAAATGTGCCGCACCTGCTGGTTGATTCCCGCGATTTTCAGTTCTCCATTCTGCAGTCGGAGTTGGTTCGCTTCCCGCACCAGTTTGCGGGCCACCTCAAAATGAAGGTGATCGACTCCGGTTAAGTCCAAAAGAATTTTGCACTGTTGATGCCGTTTGAGCGAACGAATGGTTTTTTCCAGCAATTCCATTTCCAGGAGGGAGAGTTCTCCGTAGAGGTGAAGAATGGAAATGTCGCTGGCCCTAGTTATTTCGTACATGATTTTTTCTACAATCCCAAGTCGGTGAGATTGCCGCTGACTGCGAGCGTTTGTGATTTTTCAAAATCTTTGGCCCATCGCTCCTGAGACCAAATTTCAATCCGTTTGGTCATCCCCACAAAAACAATATTTTTCTCCAAACCGGCATAGCTTCTAAGAGTCGGAGGAATTAAAATCCTCCCCTGTTTGTCGATCGGGCACTCCGTGGCGGCTGACACAAAAAAACGTTGGAGCGCCTTGACGTCCTCCCGAAATTGGGGAAGAGCCGCCACTTTGTTTTCAATGACCTGCCATTCCGCCACCGGATAGGACCATAAACAGTTGTCAAAATTGGTGATGATAAGCCGCTCATCGTAGTTGGTCGCCAACACTTCCCGAAACTTTGACGGGATTGAAGTCCTCCCTTTTCCATCAATCGTATGCTCGTATCTCCCTCGAAACATTAGACTTGGGGCCCTGCTCAGCTCGCATGGTCGCTATTCGCATCCTTAAAATCTGCTCGCTTCGCAATGGCCCCAAACCCCGCGCTCACAACCGGCAGAGCCGGTTTGTTCGCTTGGCCATCCAGGGCCTTAACCCCCCTATATACCACTTTATCCCACTTTTTGGTTAGGGTACTCCAAGCCAGGGGGAGTGTCAAGATAAATGATTGAGTGAATACAAATATTAACTATTTGATTTTGATGTATTTTTTTATATTTTTGTGGTCTCAATAAAAAAAAATGTTCGACTCACAAAAAAAACATATTAACAAAATAATTACTATAAAAAAATAAGATCAAAATTTTGACAATTTCCAGAATTTAAAACAAATCTTCCAAAGTCAAAATTTTATCAAAAAATTTTCCTGATAAAACTCCTTGCGTTACTCCATGGGCTGCAATCAGAACTTTTTCTATGGAATACTTTGGCGGCAAAAAAAAACATCCGCCTGCCCAACCATTGCGGAGAATCCCAGTAGGTTTGAATGGTCCGGAAAGGACTGTTTATCTGACTCATCATGATCGTTAATTTAAAAATTTACAGTCCTCATTTCAACTGGTTCAACAATCCCTCCGCTCGTGCGGCGTTTTCGACGTCTCCCGCTTGCACAAACAAATCCTGGGCCTTAGTCAGGGCATCGCGGGCGGCTTGGATATTTTCGGGAGTGTAGTTGGCGGGATCTGCTTCCCAACTGGCGATGAGCCTTTCTCCCTTTGCCATCAAGGTCGCGGCGCTGTGGCCCAGGGCCAGAGGTCGGAGGCGGGGAATAGGAAGAATCGCATCAGGTTTGGGAGGAGGAGGGGTGGTTAACCAACGAGGGGGAGGTTCCTCTTCCTCGATTCTTCTGGGTTCCGCACCCGGTTGATAATCGGGGTTGGTGAAATCGGTCAAAACTTCTGTTGAATAATCGCGCCTGTCCATCACCACAATTTTAAAACCGCCCAGATTGGGATAATCTTTGATAATCTCCCGGCACCAGGTGTGGAGCTGGATCAGATCGGCCGTTTCCAGATCGCCTTTATGTATAAACATATCAACCACCAGCGGACGGTTGGCAATTATTTTTGCTTCTGTCTTTAATCTTTCTGAAGCGATTCCAAAATAAACGGCTACTCCGTCGCGCGACGACCAATCGAAAGAATAAAATCTCCCTACCGATTTCATCAAAACCTCGCTGAAGGTGATCGGTTCTTTCGCCAAGACATCCGGCGTTTTTTCCATTCCTGCCAACGGAGCCTCTTCTGGTGATATTTCTATCGGTACCCATTGCCCCTTGTTAAATCTTTGCCACTGCCAAGATTTTCCAAAACCGAAAAGTCCGCCACTCATTTCAGCCCGCATCTCCCCCTCTCGAGGGGGAGCGTTCCCAAATACTTCCTCAAACTTCACCCGCCCATCCGCTTCGCGGGTAACGCGGTAGGTTTTGTCGGCTTGTAATACTCTTTTCAGAACAGCCGAAACGGCAACACCTGGCTGTTGGGCAAAATCGATATAAACTTCATCAGGGTCACCACCCGATTTTCCATGATCGACTTTGGTTACACCATGAATAACTGTATCTCCCTTTTCTGTTTCGGTGGTCCGGAGGGGAGGGGAAGTATCGGGTCCTTTTGTATAAGGGGGGGTTAAAATGGGATAGACTCCATGGGGGTCAACCCACAGCCAATCAACTTGATCCCATGAAAGAGACTTTGGTTCATCACCAGTGGTTTTATCATGAATGGCGCTTTCGGGAATGGGAGTGCCGGTTAATTGAGCTGCAAAATACCGGTGATGGCCATTTCCGATTATTTTTCTACCGGAAGGAGTTGTTAGAATTCCGATAGGGTCATCGATCAGCTCTCCATCCACATTCGGTGCTTGCATGTTTTCCCAATCCCACCGCCCTGCCTCCATGGCTTCGGCATATTGCCTGAGCCTGGCCACACTGATATCGCGTTGCACCGGCTCATACTCTGGATGATCTCCTAAAATATCTTTTGGCTTTTTGTAGGTTATCCCCTGATAGGTAAAAGAATTGGAAGCCTCGAGAGCTTGCTTTAAAAGGTCCATTGAATAAGTAAACGAGGTAATCAACCCGGCATCCATGGCATCAACAATGCGTTTGACTGTTTGATAAGGCCCCTCCAACTCCGATGGAAATTCAAAACCTCCCTTTTCAAAAGCTCTCCTTAAATTTGTAAAATCTTCTAGAACAAGCCTGTAATCGTACAATTCAACAATAATAGGTTGGTGGCTGATTTCTCCTTGCTTGTATCTCTCGGCAAGAGACAAAGGGTAATCACTAAAACCGTTACCCACGAAGATAACATGTCCCTGAGCATTATTGAAAAGCTCCGATAAACCGGGAGCCTCCTCATCCATTTTCACCACACTTCTGTCGGTAATGCCAAAACCACCTACACTTATTTCAGTTTCCGCACCGGGAGGATAGACGATGACCTGCCCCCCATTTATTTTAAATTGGATTCCACTTTTTGTTTTTCCCTGCTGGGATAATAAGCCCTCAAGAGAATCCCCCGCCATCACCATCCCCTCTTTGCGGGTGGTCCTTGCTTTTGCCGTTTCCAAAAGATCAACAAGCTCGGCATAAACCTGGCTCGCCTTGGTAAAATTATTTTCTTGATTGTATTGGTTCCATTCCATCCAGAGACGGGTAAATTCACGATTCAATTCCGGATCGTTTCTGATTTCATCAATAATCATCTCCTCCGTTACTACCGGCTGATCCCCGATCGGCCCTTGATCGCCCACTTCCCGCGCTGGATGGCCAGGCAAATCATAATCATCCGTAAAAAGTCCCGGCGTTTGCATAACCAACTCTCGGATTGCCGCCGGCAAGTCCATCTCTTGCCCTTCATCAAAACCAGGAAGAATGTTCGCCTCCATCCCTCCTCCATACATCAACGCTGAAGGGGCATAAGGAAATAAAGAAAAAGGAACTACCGGCAGGTTATAAGGAGAGACCGTTGATCCAACCCCATAGTCATACAACGGAGATAGTGTGCCTGGTCGTCTCCCCGGCAGAGGAGGGGGGACAGAAGAGGTTGAGGGAATGACAACTTTGCTTGCGGAGGGATTAGTCTGTAAACCCGATGCCCCGCCGTTTGTTGAACCAGAACCCTGCATCACTAAAGGATGGATCTGTTGAGGAGCCCTACTCCCCGATGGAAGTGCAGGGGGGAGAGATGAAGGTTGAGGCAGAGTTGATGGTGCTGGAAGCGGTTTTGGAAACGTTTCGGGATAAAGAGGATTCAGCATATTCTTCGGCGGAACAAAACCGGTAGTTTGGTATCCGCGATTCATTCCCTGAATCAGGGCATGGGAAGCTCCTCCTCGATTGGCACTGGCCATCGGGCTGATCAACATCCCCAATACGAAAAGGGCCTCCTGCACCTGCGGAAGATATTGAACCAGAGCCGGAAGTTGTGAGGGTTCTGTCATAGGCTGCTGATAGTCTGTAAGTAGGATTCCCCTGCTTTTTGATTTAAGTTCCAGAAGAGGTTTGGGAAGCGGTTTATCAGCACTCGAGATAGTAGGCACCTGACGGACTGATCCAAAGGCATCCCGGCTTATCTTAAGATAAACAACTTCCTCAGAATCGGCTGAAAGCTGATCGGGGGATAAACCGTTGGCTTGAAGCAGGTCACTCACAGCCTGGGCATTTAAACGAACTTCAAAAATCCCCTTGTCTTTCTTATCAACCCCCCAAACCGTTCCCCCTTTTTGGATTTTCGCCAACTGTGAAACAGAAAGGGCCAGATCGTAGTGCGGCACTTCACGAGGGGGAAGAGCCTGATAAACAACCCCCATCTTCCCGGCAATCAACTCCACCACTTTTTCCAGCTCCGGCAAATAACGACGACACTCGCTGTAGTCTAAACGGAGATTCATCCGTTTTGTATAAATTTCCTGGCGGATTTTTTGGAGTCTCTCCGCATCGGTCAACGAACGATCCAGAGAAAAATTTGTGATTCTTAAATGCCCATAGCCCATCGCATGAGCCCAGGCGGGCATGGCCCAATCCCCCCAACCGTCGCGCTCGGGATGATCGGCCTCGCCAATATGCCCCGCATCAAGATGATAAAAAATAAAATCGGGAAGGTTGAATTGTTTGAACTCAGACATTTCAATGTCAAGATATTCGGAAGAAGGAATCAGAGGGGCAGTTTGAGAAGAAGCAAAACGAGCATAGGTTCCCTGATTCCAGCTTTCCGCTCCGTCACTCAACATCCCTTGTTCATGAAGCGTCTCCTGACAAATCCGGAAAAAAGTTTCGTAGTCAGGCACCCTCATCGGATTGGTTTCCTGATCCAATTTTTCCCGGATGGTCTCCCAGAGCGGATCCTGACTGGCTGCCTGATCAAGCTGGGCATGAAAATCGCCGTACGCGAGAAGGTCGTACTCCTCCCGGCTCATTTGGGACAACGATGTTGTCATGATAAAATCCACCCTCCCTCTCTACTCTATCAAGATCCATACCAAAAAGAGAGCAAGAACTATAAATTTATTATTTTTAACTTATTGATATTATTATATAATTTTTATTTGGCGGAATGGATTGAAAAACAGACCCCTCAAAAAGGGGGGGCTCCACCCACGATTGAGGAGTCGAGTCAGCAGGTTGACATTTTCGTCTCAACCAGAGTAAGTCCCAAGGAGCCACCTCTTACGAAATAGTTGATTGACATAAAAAATACTTTATTTATATTGTAGAAATATACTTAAGATATGTCTATAATATTTTCAGGGTTTGAATGGGACAAAGGGACTTCTGACAAAAGCCGTCTCAAACATGGGGTAACCTGTGAGGAAGCCGAAAAAACTTTTTTGGGGAAAAATTTTGTCTTCCCCGATCTAAAACATTCAACCCCAACAGAAGAGCGTTTTATCCTGTTTGGTGAAACCAGGCAAAACAAGCCATTGCTTGTCGCTTTTACCGTACGGGATAAAAAAGCCAGGGTCATTAGCGCCAGACCGATGAGCCAGAAAGAAAGGACATGGTATGAAAAAGAAAAAAGAGACCAAAATTACTGAAAAACAGGTGGCTCAGTTTTGGGAAACCAATGATGCGACTGAAGCCTTAAATCTCAACCGTCAAAACCAGGTTTCCATGATCTACGAACCGGCTGTACAGTCCATTTCGTTAAGGCTCCCGCTCCCTCTCTTAAACCAGATCAAACAAATCGCATCACACATGGATATTGCCTATCAGGCTCTGATCAAAATATGGTTGAGCCAAAAAGCCAGAGAAGAATCGCGCCAAAATGTCTAGGTTTTTTTAAGCTTCTATGCCTAAACTCAAAACAATCTATTCCTGTCAATCGTGCGGGTCCCAATCTCCCAAGTGGCTGGGCAAATGCCCCGACTGCAACCAGTGGAACACTTTTGCGGAAGAGACTTTCCAGAATGCCACACTGTCCGGCGCCGGGGATTTTTTTTCTCTCACAACGGAAACAGCCGTTTCCTTAAACAAAATCGAATTGACCGACAAGCCCCGTTTTTCCTGCGGGATCAATGAACTCGATCGGGTGCTGGGGGGGGGCGTTGTTCCCGGTTCTCTGGTGTTGATCGGCGGAGATCCCGGCATCGGCAAGTCAACCCTGATTTTGCAGGTGCTCGATCGTTTAAGCCAGAAGGGGATCAAAGTTCTCTATGCCACCGGCGAGGAATCGAAAGAGCAGATTAAAATGAGAGCCGATCGGCTCGACATTTCTTCCGATCTTTTGGTGGTTGCCGAAAATTCGATTGAGCGAATCATCGATCACATCAAAAAAATAAAACCGCAGGTGGTGGTGGTTGATTCCATTCAGACCGTTTACTTGTCCAACCTGGAGTCAGCCCCCGGTTCTGTATCCCAGGTTCGTGAATCGGCCGGAAAACTTTTGTATCTTTCCAAAACAGTCGGCGTTTCAACTATTCTGATTGGGCATGTCACTAAGGATGGAGCGCTCGCCGGCCCACGGGTTTTGGAACATATGGTTGATTGTGTCCTTTATTTTGAAGGGGACTCCGGTCAGCATTACCGGATTTTACGGACGATTAAAAACCGCTACGGTTCCACCAATGAAATTGGGGTCTTTGAAATGACGCAGAGTGGATTGCAGGAAGTTCAAAACCCATCCTCCCTTTTTTTATCCGAACATCCCGAACGGTCCGCCGGTTCGGTTGTTACCGCTTCCTTGGAGGGCATGCGTCCCTTTCTGATCGAAATCCAGGCATTGGTTTCGCAGTCGAGCCTGGCCAATCCTCGGCGAACAACACTGGGAGTGGATAGTGGAAGAGTCGCACTATTGATTGCGGTCTTGGAAAAAATTGTGGGGCTTAATTTGTATGCCCAGGATGTTTATGTCAACGCGGCGGGTGGATTGAAAGTGGTGGAACCGGCCGTTGATTTGGCGATCCTCGCCTCGCTCGTTTCCAGTTTTAAAAACAAGCCGGTCCGCCCCGACACGCTGATTGTGGGGGAGGTGGGGTTGTCGGGTGAAATCCGACCGGTTCAGGGGCTGGATGTGCGGGTTAAAGAAGCGGCCAAAATGGGCTTTAAACGATGCCTCGTCCCCTCCCTTAAAAAACAACTCGCCTCTCTCCCCCTTGAATTGATTGCCGTCAAAAATGTCTCTCAAGTGTTGGAAGTTCTTTTTTGACCTCCGGGGCTTATAATAAATTTAACCCAAAGGAAAAAAAAGTTGTAATTTTTTTTACCTTAAGGCACAATTTATCGTATATGAATTTGGCTCGTTATTTAGAAGAGTCCATTCAAGAAGACCTTCAAGAAAAAATGGTTTTTTTAGCGGGTCCCAGGCAGGTGGGTAAAACAACCCTTGCCCAAAACATGATCAATCAAAATGGACCAGGGGCCTATTACCTTTGGGATAATCGCCATGACCGTCAGGCTCTGCTCAAGTCCCAATGGCCGCCGGAAGCCAGAATGATTGTACTGGATGAACTTCATAAATACAGCAAGTGGAAACAATGGATCAAAGGAGAATATGATATTCATAAAAATCGGTTAAAATTTATGGTGACTGGAAGTGCCCGTTTGGATGTCTATCGACGAGGGGGGGATTCCCTTCAAGGGCGTTACCATCATTACCGACTTCATCCTTTCAGCCAAAATGAAATCAATCATATGATCAATCCACTGTCTCCTTTTGATCCCCTCTCTTTTTTGAGTAAAAATCATAACAATCTGGAAACCTTGTTGAACTATAGCGGGTTCCCGGAACCTTTGCTGGCCCAAAATGCTAAAAAACATCGCCGCTGGCAAAAGGAACACATCGAGCGATTTTTCAGGGAGGATCTGCGTGACCTTGAAAATATTCGCGACCTGTCCAGCATTCAACTTCTCTCGGATCTCCTGCCTCATAGAGTAGGGAGCCCTCTGTCACTTAATTCACTTCGTGAAGACCTTGAAGTGAGCCACAAGGCCCTCACCCATTGGATGACTATTTTTGAAAAACTTTATTATGTATTCCGCCTCAACCCCTACTCAGGAAACATGGTAAGGGCTTTAAAAAAAGAGCCAAAAATCTATCTTTGGGATTGGACCCTGATTGAAGATGTCGGTTATCGCTATGAGAACATGATGGCCTCCCACTTGTTAAAATTTTGCCATTACCTGGAGGATACGGAGGGCTACAAAATAGAACTTTGGTATTTGCGCGACCTCGATAAACGGGAGGTTGATTTTTTGGTAACCGTCAACAACAAGCCATGGTTTGCGGTAGAAGCCAAGCTCTCAGGTCATGATCTTTCTCCATCACTCAAATACTTTGGAAGCCGACTTAAAATCCCTTTTTTATTCCAGGTTGTACTAAAAACGGAGAGGGAATTTGTAAAGGATGCCATCCACCTTATTCCTGCAAATAAATTTTTAACGGCGTTTGTTTAAATAGACGTCAAAGCCTTCAGGACAAAATCAGGAATGTCATGGTTCTCATGCGAGGCGCCATTCTCTCAAGCTTGATTGATACACTTCTTTTCGGTGACCAATGGTATAAATGCAGATTTCAGTCTCCATAATTTCATAAATAACACGGTAATCTCCCACACGAAGTTTACGATATCCCATCAGGGTATGGCGAAGGGGGGCGCCAAAGTGGACAGGATCGTTCATCAGCCGTGTTTCGATCGCCTTTTTGATTCTTTGTTGCATGTTCCTGTTAATGAGAGGCAGATCAAGGCTTGCAACGTCCGGATGATAAGAAATTTTGAAGCGCATGACCAACTTTAAGAACCTTTTTTCCAAACTTCATTGTGGCTTAAGACGTTTCGAGGATTAAATGTTTTGGCCCTCTGATCCGCTTTTTGAGTCCAATAAAAATCTTCCTCCAGTTCCAGGGCCTGCCGGATCAAGTCTCGCGCCTTCAAGGAAAGGGAAACACCTGATCTTTTTGCAGACTTCAACAACATTCGCAACATGGGCTTTTCGAGAACAACATTTAAGCGGGGATTTGTTGTAGGCATCGTTTCACCTTCTGAATTTAGGTGTATCATTTATGATGAACCTTGTCAACGGGGTATCCAACAAATTTCGTGATCGGTCAGTAATTGGTTTTTCTGTCTTAAAAAAATGATAACTCTTTTTCCTGCCGATTCTTTGAATTTCCCGTCTTCCCTTGACATAAGATAGATACTATATCATAGTACTTATGATATGGTATTAATAAATCCCTTTACTTTCAAAGAGATAGATCCTGATTCCCCCTTCTGTAACCGTCAACAGGAACAAAGGGATTTGTTGGGTTATGCCCGGGCCAACGCCAATGTGGTGCTCTTTTCTCCACGGCGTTATGGAAAAACCTCTCTCGTAAAACGGGTTCAAAAAGAATTGGGGACTCAAGGTTACCTGACCTTGTTTACCGACTTTTTTGGCATCACTTCGGCCGAGGAGGCTGCGTTCCGGCTGGCAAGGGCTTTTTTTGAAATGACCCGCAAGGAAGAAAACTGGTTTAAAAAATCAATCAGGCTTTTGAAATCGTTCCGGCCTGTTCTTAAACCGGACGATGAGGGGAAACTTTCGTTGACTGTGGAACTGGCAACAACAAAACAAAAAGGGTTGGAAACCATCGAGGAGGTCTTAGGGTCCCTGGATGAGTTCGCCAGGGATAAAAAGATAAAAATACAGATTGTCTTTGATGAATTTCAGGAAATCGTATTGCTCAAGGAATCTCTCTCCCTGGAAGGAATCATGCGTTCCCACATCCAAAAACAACCGATCTCTTATTTTTTTGTGGGGTCAAGGCGCCGACTTCTGTTAGACATGTTCAATGAACGAAAACGCCCTTTCTTTCAAAGCGCCCTCAATTACGAACTCAAAGCCCTTCCGCATGAGGAGCTGGCTCCTTTTTTGGTGGATCAATTCCAGAGGGGGAAAAAAGAATGCCCTTTGCCTGTTGCCGAAAAAATATCAAGCAGAGTTCATCAACATCCCTATTATGCCCAAAAGTTATCCTTTTTTGTTTTCGAGACGGCTGAAAAAAAGGTGAATGAATCCGATTTAAAGCCCGCCTTTGATCTTTTGATCAATGCGGAAAAGCCGGTCTTTGAGGCGATCCTTCAGGGACTGGCCCCCCAACAGATTGTCCTCCTTAAAGCGCTGGCTTTGGATCCTTCCCCTTCTCTTTTTTCGTTTAACTACATTAAAGCCCACCATCTGGGCTCCACAGGCGGAATCCAGGGGGCTTTAAAAAAATTGATTCAACTCGATTTAATTGAAAAAAGAGAAAAAGGGTTTGATGTTGTAGATCCCCTCTTGAGACACTGGTTGAGCCATCAATAATGATTTTTTGGAGGCTTTTTTGGATCTTGCATCATTTTACTTAAAGATGGATTATTAATACATACTTAAGTAAAATATTAAAAACTTAACATTTTACTTGACTATACTTTATTTAATGATACTTAAGTAAAATGTCAAATCTGGATTTCATCGGTCGTGATAAAGAACAGTTTCTTCTGAATAAATGTTATCAGGAAAAGCGCTCTCATTTCAGCGTCCTTTACGGCCGGCGCCGCATTGGCAAAACAGAATTGTTAAAGCATTATTGCTCGGACAAAACATCTTTCTACTACAGCGCCCTGGACGGAACCCAGGAAGAACAAATCAAGAACTTCTTGAAGGATTTTTCTGCATTTGCGGGTGATCCTTTGATTGCCCTGCTATCCTTGACCGCTTGGCGTGAAGTTTTTGATGTCGTTGTCAGCAAATTGCCGAAGGGCAAAATCGTGATCGTACTGGATGAGTTTCAGTGGATGTGCCGACCCGGTTCTTCGTTGCAGTCAGTCATTCAACATGTGTGGGATCATCATTGGCAATATCACAATACAGTTCATTTGATTCTGTGCGGCTCATCCACCAGTTTCATGATTTCTGAAGTGTTGGCAGAGAAAAGTCCCCTTTTTGGCAGAAGAACACAAACGCTGGAATTAATGGCCCTGACTTCTTCAGAAGCCCGTCAGCTTCTTGGCATTAAAAAAAATGGGGATGCCATCCGATATCTTATGTGTTTTGGAGCTGTTCCCGCTTATCTTAAACTTTACCATCGCCATCAATCTTTTGAACAAAACATCAATCATTTGTCTTTTGTTGAAAATGCTTATTTTGTCGATGAGTTAAAATATATCCTGTCCAGTCAACTCAAACAGCCAAAAAAATACTTTAAAATCCTGCAGCACTTGGCCAGGCGTTCCATGACGCTGACGGATTTATCCCGTGCCCTCAAAACACCCACAGGTTCACTCATGTTCAATGTGGATCGTCTCAAGGAGATCGGCATCATCCACGAACACCGGCCCATCACACTTTCAGAAACTTCTAAAACTGTCCTGTATAAAATTACTGATGAGTACGTGAGATTCTATTTTCTATTCATTCATCCCAACAGACAGGCTATTGAACACAATTCCAAAAAATTTATTTTTGATACATTGGTCAAACCACAGTGGCATTCCTACTTGGGGCTTGCTTTTGAGGTCTTTTGCCATAAAAACCTTCAAGTCATTTTAAAAAAATTGAATTTGGAAGATGTGTTTGTTCGATCGGGAATGTACTGGCATAAATCCAGCGTCCGTCACGGTCCGGGGGTGCAAATAGATCTGGTTATTGAATGCCGTGATCGGACAACCCTGATTGGAGAATGCAAGTGGTCTGAGACACAGATTGGTTATGAACTCATGAAAGAGTTGGAAACAAAGTGTCAGCGTTATCCCAATCCTAAAAAACACACATTAAGAAAATTGCTTGTGACCAATGCCAGGCTTTCCCCAAATCTTGTGGATCACCCGGAACTGGATGTTGTGGGATTGGATGATTTTTTTAATTAAATAGACGTCAAAGCCTTCAGGACAAAATCAGGAATATTGCCATCATCGCGCATGTGGACCATGGAAAAACCACGCTGGTGGATCATATGCTGAAACAGAGCGGGATTTTTAGCGCCCATCAGGCGGTGGCCGAGCGGGTCATGGACAATCTTGACCTGGAACGGGAGCGGGGGATTACCATCGCCTCCAAAAACTGCTCCATTTTCTGGAACGGGGTCAAAATCAACATTATCGACACGCCGGGGCCCGCCGATTTCGGCGGGGAAGTGGAGCGGGGATTGAAAATGGTGGACGGAGCGATTTTGCTGGTCGATGCGGCTGAAGGGCCCCTGCCGCAAACCCGCTTTGTCCTTTTCCGGGAGAGATGGTAAATGGGTCCAGTCCCGAAAAATTGATGAACGGCTCCTGAAGGAAACACTTCATAACGTTGCGCTGAAGCTGGAGGGGACAAGCAATGCCAGCCAGTTCACCGTCAAAGGGAGAGGAGAACTTCAGATCCCATCGCGCGGTTTGATCGGCTATCGAAATGAATTAAGGAAGGGGGGGGCATACGCGCGACAATGACCTGGATGTGAATATCTGCAGAGCCAAGAAACTGACCAACATCCGGGCGGCCGGAAAGGACGAAAATGTTCTACTGACACCCGTTAACCCTCTGACTCTGGAGAAGGCTCTGGAGTTTATCAAAGACGATGAGCAGGTGGAGATAACCCCCCAAAATATCCGGATCCGAAAAAACATCCTTTCCTCTTCTTTGAGAAAGTAATAAGGGACACAAACGAGAGTCGAATGGGTATCTGAGTGGAGGCCCCCCGCCAGCGCGCAGTGAAACAAGCAGTAACGGGGGAGGAGCAAAGACAGGACCCGTTCGGCTAATTGATAAATGACCAATCTTGATTCAATAAACAATGAACCCTTATCGCTGGGGCACCATCCTGTCAGTACAACACCGGGCACCTTTGAATCGCTGGGGTTGTCACCCGATATCCTGGCCTCGGTCAAACGGGTTGGTTTTATTCATCCCACTCCCATTCAAGCGCAAGTCATTCCCATTGCCTTGAAAGGAAAAGACTTGATTGGACTGGCCCAGACCGGTTCAGGCAAAACCGCTGCTTTTGTTCTCCCCCTTGCGGAAAAACTGCTCCATGGAAGGGGAATTCGGGGATTGATCCTCTGCCCCACGCGCGAAATCGCCCTTCAAACCAAAGCTTTTTTGGATCTTTTTGGAAAGACCCACAAGCTGGCGACCACCTGCATTATTGGCGGAGTGAAGGCGGGGCCTCAAATTCGGGATTTGAGCAAAAAACCGGACATCATTGTGGCCACACCGGGGAGAATGATGGATCATTTACGGAGAGGGACGGTAAGATTGGACACGCTGGAAGAGTTGGTCCTGGATGAAGCGGACCACATGCTCGACCTCGGTTTTCTTCCGCAAATCGAGGAAATTTTAAAAAGGATTCCCAAAAAACGGCATACGCTCATGTTTTCGGCCACCATGCCGGGACCGATTGAACGGCTGGCGCGGCAATTTTTGCATGATCCGGTGCGAATTGATATTTTGCCCGAGGGAAAAGCGGCGGTCGGGATTTCCCACCGCCTCTACCTTGTTGAAAGGGAAAACAAACAAAACTGCCTTGTGACTCTCCTGAATCAGGAACTGGGGAGCACGCTGGTTTTTACCCGGACACGGATCGATGCCGATTGGCTTTTTAGAATGCTGGATAAGGAGGGACACCCGGTAACCAAAATTCATTCCGACCGAAGCCAGTCGGAACGGGTGGAGGCCTTGAAAAGTTTTCGGGAAGGGGCTCACAGAATTTTAGTGGCAACTGACATCGCATCGCGGGGGATTGATATCCCGGCTATTGAACACATCGTCAATTTTGATATTCCGGGAACGGTGGAGGAATATATCCATCGTGCGGGCCGTACCGCGCGTGGAAATGCTGTCGGGTTGGTTTCCACGATTGCCACCTGGAAAGATGTCACGATGGTCAAGGAGATTGAACAAACGCTCGGTCAGGAAATCCCCCGTTGCACCGTCCCCGGCGTCCCCCCATTCGTGGAGTTCAAGCCCAAAACCCCCCTCCGCTTCGGGCGAAGAAGGAGACGGTAGATTTTTTTGGTTATTCTTTTTTATCCGGCTTTTGTGATTCGGAGTCGTCCGATTCCCCTTTGAGGCTTTTGGTGAAATTCTTGAAAAATTGGCCGATGCCTTTACCCAATTCAGGCAGGCGTTTGGGGCCGAAGATGATAAGAACAATGACGACTATCAGAGCTATTTCCCATGGGCCTAGTTTAAACATAGGTTTAAACTATAAAAGAATTCCGTTAAATTTGTCCATTCAAAAACTTAATAATAGTTTCCCCACACTTCGAAAGCATTCGGGATAAATTCGATTTTGGCCTGTTCGTTGTCTGGATTATAAATACTCATCACCGAAAAACAACGGGCCGATTTCTGCCGCCAGGGGTGGAGATGGAGATAATAGTGGGCCGCGCGAAACATCCGTTGTTGCTTCCAGGGGGTGATCGCTTCCAGTGGATCGCCATAGCGAAGGGAGCGGCGCGTTTTGACTTCAATGAAATGAAGCTCCCCCTTTTTTTCGGCCATGATGTCGATCTCCCCCGACCGGCAGGAGAAATTCCGTTCCACAATTTTAAATCCGTTTTTTTTGAGATATCGCTCCGCCTCACTCTCCCCCTCGTTGCCGGTAGTTTTAAGAAAATGATCCTTGGTAGTCTCATCAACCATGATGATCCCTTTAAGCAATTTTTGTGCCAAGAATCGTTATTGAATTATTACAATGAGTTGGGATTGAGTTGAAAAACGTTAGCCGTCCGAATTCCGGTCGGTTATTTGATTTCTTTAGAGACAGGTCCCCGGGGCATCGTTGATTCCCTGAAAATAACGCATTCCCAACTGATCGTCGTAGCTTAATCCCAAATGGCAGATCTGATCGGTTGTGACCGCCTCAAATTCATCGTCTGTCACCCCTGATAGATTGGCATTGCTGGAGTTCCATTCAATCTCCCCGCTCACACTGGTTTTGGGAATAGTAATGCCTATGCCCCTGTTCTCGTCGTCATCAACCCGGATCGAAATATTACCTCCATCTCCTGCTATCAGAAGATCAAGCTCGTCGGTGGATGCTTCCGTCCAACCCTCTTCTGTTTTTTTGAGCCACTGATAACCGACATTGGAAAGAGTGCAATCTGTCGTACAACTGGAATCGGTTTTTGTGAAGGTGATGAAAGGAAAAATCCTTCCCTCTGACGCGGAGATTTCAGCCAATGAAGGGGCTCTGAGCCCCGAAAAAGTAAGCGTCTTGTCCCCAAAGCTGTAAATGATAGTCCCTGTGGGAAGTTCTGATGTGGAACTGGTATTCGGCCCAAACCCGTTGTAGTCTCCAAAATTGTTTGTCGTCACATCGGAGGTGGCTGTGTTAGCAGGAATCGCCCCCCCTTCGTCGGTCGTAACGTCTGAGTCGACAAACGTAACACTCCCCGTATCTTCCGAAGAATAAGAAGTGGGATAAGCAACATAAATTCCTGTGTTCACATATTCAAAGGTGGTGTCGTCCTGATCTAAAAAGTCATCGATGATATCATCAATTGTCGCCTGAGTCCCGCTCAACAGCATGTTGTAACGAACATGAAAATCAAGGATGAAACTTTGTTCCCCTTCACAATCCAACGTACCGTCCCCATCCAGATCGGGATTCTGATAACGGCCAGCAATGTCATCCAGATTTCCGATCGCCTCGGCAACCATCTCCGTAATTCCGAGATCAGCAAGAATATTGCCAATCGACAGGGAAGAGCTGGCCAGCCCTGTGTCGCCATCAATGGTCAAAGTGCCCAAATCAATTTCCCCTTCGGCTACCAATGGAACAAGGGTATCCAAATCAAGATCCTCCGAATAATACTGCCCCAGAAATTCATTCGTCGAGCGATCAATGAAATATAAAAACCAGGGTTGTCCCTCCTCAATTTCGATTTCAAACGTTCCGTTATCTCCAATGTCTTGGGTATCGCAAGCAGAACCACCCGTTTCGGGACTGACTGCCACTACATCAGTCACTGTTCCTTCCGTTGATTCCTGATTGAGAACCAATGAGGAAACAGTGAGCGAGGAAAGTTCCCCCACAACCCGGACCCCTCCTCCCGATGTTCCGTCATCCCCCTCCTCTCCATCCGTGCTGTTTCCCGTTTCAGTCCCCCCTGAGCCGCAGGCGAGAAAAAAAAAGATGACTAAAAAACTAAAAAAACTTTTAAGACTCAGAAAAGTTTTCATGAGCTTACTGAAAAATACCGGGACCCAATGGGTGGCGCCGGAAGGAGGGCTCCCGATGGCGCGCAGGACCGAGCCAAAAGAAATCATTATAAAACAATCCAAATCGAGGTACGAGCACCAGCGGGATGCCTGCAGGCGGCAGGACCCGTTGGGTGGTATTTTTCAGCAATTATACGTCATTGACATCAGGGGAACAATAGACTTCTTGACGTATTTTTCTATTGTGCTATCAGGCTGACATGCTGAAGAGTCGACAGATTTTTATTTTTCCTCTTATCTTTTGCATAGTTGCCGGATTAATATCCTGCGGCGATTCTACAAACCCCGCTCCTTCTGATGACGGATCGTCAGCCGCTCCGTTTGAT
Organism: Nitrospira sp.; assembly: GCA_005240075.1. Taxonomy (GTDB): domain Bacteria; phylum UBA10199; class UBA10199; order UBA10199; family SBBF01; genus SBBF01. The sequence continues at coordinate 19,381 of SBBF01000009.1, read as the reverse complement.
TCGGGGGATGAATCAACCGAAGAAAATCCGGCTGAAGAAGATTCAGCCGAAGAGGCCTCAGAGGGGGCCACCGATGAAGTCATTCCAACAGAAAGTTCCCCCTCCACCGATGCTTCCTCTTCGAGCAGTTCTTCCAGTTCTTCTTCCGATGCCTCCAGTAGTTCCATATCATCGACAAGTTCAACCTCGACAGGATGTGAAGATTATTTTTCGTTTTCTGGAACTCCCACTGACATTGCGGGGGGACTGGCCGCTCTCTATGAGCCGAGCGGCGCTGATTTTTACGAACCGACCGGCCAGCTTCTTTTGGTCAGCGATGAGGGGACAGTCACCATGATGGATTGGGATGGGACCAACATAACTGAATGGACCGCCAGCGCCGACCTTGAGGGGATCACCGACGCACCGGGGATCAACAATTACATCTATCTGGGAATTGAAAATCCGGACGGCATTAAAGAGTTTGATCCGGCCACCGGTACTGTTCTTCGTACTTTCACTCTCACCTCCTGGATGACCGGGGCTGACAATCAGGGGCTGGAAGCGTTGATCTTTGTCCCGGACAGTTTAAGCAGTGAAGGGGGTTATTTTTACGCTGGTCATCAGGGGGAGGGAGCGATTTATATTTTTGAGCTTCCCATTCAAACCAGTTCCACCTCCACATCGGTCACCTTCATCAATAAAATAACGCCAGTTTCGGGGCGAACGAATCTAGCCGGACTCGATTACGATTCAACAACCGGGCATGTTTATGCCGCTTATGATTCCAACGACAAACTGGTTTCTCTAGATACCAACGGAACTTTTATTCAGGAGTGGAGCCTTCCGCACACTGACCAGGAAGGATTTGCGGTTAATCCCACCTGCGACATTGTGATTGCCGAAGACACCGGAAGACATGTTTGGTTTTACGAGGGACCGGCAATCCCTTTTCAAGTAACAGCTGATTTTAATGTTCTGACCTTGCTCGCCAACCGATTGGCCACGGTTCAAAACGACGATGGGAGCTTTGACTGGCAACAGGATGTCTCGCAAGCTTTAACTCCAGAGACCACCGGTTACCAAAACGTCACCGGTGTTTCGGCTCTTGGTTGGTTTGATTTTATGGATCTGGCCACAAGCCGGTCGGTGAGCACGCTCACATGGAGTAGTGCACTCACAACGACTGTGAATTATTTTGAGGGATTGATCACTACTTTTCTGACCGATCCTGCCGACACCTCCAAAAATATTTCCTGCCCCAACTGGACCCTGTTAGCCTGGTATTTAACGGACAATCCCGACGTCCCGCTTCAGGCAACCGTTGTTTCTGCTTTTGATCAACTGCTGAACGCGCGTGACACCACTTACGGGGACGATGCCACCAAAAGAGTCGATGGAATTTTCAACCGAATCATCCAGGGGCGCGCTTCGATTCCAGGATTGATTCCGTGGGACATGGGGCTCTGTGCTGAAGCGGTATCGGCCATGGCCAGTTTGTCGACAAATTTCAGCCAGGATGCCACCGACAGTTTAAGCCTTCTGGTTGATTACACTCAAAATATTTTTCTTCCCGCCTACGATGCTGACACCACCTATACTTACGGCGATCTTTCATTGGCCATGCCTCTCTTTGTTTTGGCCACCAGTTCTGAATCAACAACCTATTCTTCATTGATCTCTAGCCTGACCACACGACTTGAAACTTTGGTCAACGCATCTGGCTATGTGACCAATGGCTCAGCCAACGACAACCCTTACCAGGCAACCGCCTATGCCCTGCTGGCTTTTAAAGCAGTCGAACACAGTTCATCACAGACTTTGCAAACTTATCTGGAATCGCTGGTCAACAGCGATGGGGGAGTTGTCGACTCCACCACCAATCTGGAAACTTTCGAAGTCGACGGAGAAATTTTGAGAGCGCTGGCTTACTGATCTCTCCCAAACCTTGAAGAGACTTAATCAAACCAATTTTCGATCCTGTGCAATTCAGACACTCATTTTATCCCAGAGGGGTTGTCTTATTCTTTCAAGCTTTCTTTTTATTTGGAATCAGAAGCAGAAGGATTCCAAGCGGCAACGGAACCCAGAAAAAATCCTTCAGTTCACTTAAGTGGGATGAGTTGTTACCGATAATATACATCACGCCGCCTGCCACCAAACATAAAACCCCGATAATTTTCTTGATCATTATTATTCTCCTCCTGTTTAAAAAAATAAGATTGAACCAGTATTCCAAAAGTTGTCAAGCTTTTTTCAAACCGTTAAAATTGTTGGTTTAAATGATGTTTTTCAATACCCGCCCGTCCACCACCACTTTGTGAACCCGATAGCTCTTTGTGTTTTGAACGAGGTGAGAGGAAATATTTTCGATAGTAACATTATTGTCAATCTTCACAGCCAAATAATCGGCCCGTTTCCCTGATGACAAAGTTCCAATCTGATTTTCCAAACCGAGCGCCCGGGCGGCGTTGACGGTGGCCATCCGGAGCAGATCCAAAGCGGTTAATGAAGAATTTTTTCCTTTGATGATTTGTTCATGCACAAACCGCATTTCATCCCACATCGATAGGGTATTGGTTGAAGATAATCCGTCGGTTCCCAACGCCAGCGGGACTTGGCTGGCCGCCATTTTTTCGATCGGCGGCTCCCCCACTTGAAGATAATGATTCGCCCGGGGGGTCAACACCACTTTGGCCTGTGCTTTGGCAATCCGCAATAAATCATCGGGAGTCGCCTGCACACAGCCCACCAGAATCGGCCCCGGTTTTAAAAATTGGATTTCATCCAGATAAGCGATGGGGGTTTTATGAAAAGCGGGGGGAAGTTGGTCCCCCCATCCGACGCGGGGGAAAAAGCGACTCGCAATATCGCCGGAAGAATTGTAAAAAAATTCCATTTCCGAAAAACTCTCCGCGGTGTGCAGCATCAGCGGCGTTTTTGTCCCGGCGCAGTAAGTCGACATGACTTTGAGAATATTCCGCGAAAGGGTGTAGGGAGAATAAGGGGCGAGCCCCACTTTCAGGAGCGGAAAACCGGCCTCCTGATATTTTTCCACCGTGGCCAGCGCACTTTCATAAAGATCCTGGGTCAGCCACTTGTCGTAATTAATGACTTCCGGAAAGACAACGCCGCGGAGCCCTGCCGACTGCAAAAGCTGAAAAATCCCCTCAAAGCTCCCCATGTCCCCCACACAGGTTGTCCCCGCTTCAATGCTTTGGGCGATTCCTTCTTCCAGCGCTTCTCTTAAACTCTCTTGTCTCGCCTTCTTTTTATAATCAATACAGGAGATCAGCCAGTCGACAAAATTGACTTCCGGCAAAAGGTTTCTGACCGGATCAAAGGGAAAATTGCGATGAGCCCCCATATCCAGATGAACATGGGCATTAACAAGCCCCGGCATAAGAACATGATCGGGATAGTTTTCGGTTTGTTCGACTTTGTATTGGGACAAAAGATCGCTCTTCGGACCAACAGCAACAATTTTTCCCTCTTCAACAATTATTCCCCCATCGGAGATGGGGGGGGAATCCATAGTGAGCAAATATTTAGCGGAGATAATCTGCATTTTTTTTGTTTTACGCTCACACAACCAGGTTGTCAATCAAACGGGTTTTTCCAATAAAAACAGCGACGGCAAAAAGAGTTTTGCCCGGACGATAAACAGCAAGCGGCTGGATGGAATCTTTGTCCACTGCTTTGACATATTGGATTTTAACGGAAGGCTCCCTTTTGATTTCCTGTTGAAGGATGCCGATTAATTTTTTTAAATCTTTTTTTCCCCCCCTGACAGCCGTTTTAATTTTTTTTAAACCCCTGGAAAGACAAAGGGCCGCGAGCCGTTGCTGATCATTTAAATAAACATTGCGGGAACTCATCGCCAGGCCATCGGGTTCTCTCACCGTATCAACGCCAATGATTTTGACGGGAAAATTGAGATCATTGACCATCCTTCGAATCACCGCATACTGCTGAAAATCTTTTTTTCCGAAAAAGGCGATATCGGGCTGGATGAGATTAAAAAGCTTGGCCACAATCGTGGTCACCCCTCGAAAATGCCCCGGACGAAATTGGCCACATAGTTCTCGGGTGGCGTTGGTCACTTCCAGATAAGTCTCAAAACTATCAGCGTAAAGAGAAGAAGGAGTCGGCGCAAAAACAAAATCAACACCGGCGGCCGCCGCTTTTTTCAAGTCGCTTTTCATGTCGCGGGGATATTTTTTAAAATCCTCCTTCGGTCCAAACTGGGTGGGATTCACAAAAATCGAAAGAACAACAACATCCCCTGCCTGACGCGCGCGCCGGAGAAGGGTTATATGCCCTTCATGCAAAAAACCCATTGTGGGAACAAAGGCGATTGTTTGGCCGCGACGTTTGAGAGCGAGGCTTGTTTTTTGGATTATTTTTGGGGAGCGGATGACTTGCAATGGCGTTTATCCCTTTTTTTCCCCCCTCACCATTACCAGACTCTGATGCACTCCATGTTCTTCGGCAGGGAAGATTCCTTTTTTCACTTCCTGAATATAATTGCCAATCGCGTTTTGCGCGAAACTGTGAAAATCGGCATAATTCTTGACAAAGCGGGGTTTGAACTGGGAATTGGCTCCCAGCAGATCATAAACCACCAAAACCTGGCCGCTACAGTAAGGGCCGGAACCGATTCCAATGGTGGGAACATGAACCGATCGTGTAATTTCTTCCGCCACTTCAATCGGAATCCCTTCAAGCAACAACGAAAAAACCCCCGCTTCCTCCAGCATTTTGGCGTCTTCAATAACCGCTTGCGCTTCTTTTTTGGTTTTCCCCTGGACTTTGTATCCCCCCATCACATGCACCGACTGCGGTTTTAAACCAATGTGTCCCATCACTGGAATGCCGATTTTGGTCAAGTACCAAACCAGATCAGTCATCTCCTCCCCCCCTTCCAGCTTGACCGACTCTGCCCCCGCTTTTAAAAGAAGCCCCGCATTTTTAACCGCCTCCTCGTAGGAAGCCTGATACGACATAAAAGGCATGTCCGCCATCAAATGACTTTTTTTGATTCCCGCCGCCACACAGCGGGTGTGATAGATCAATTCCTCAATCGATACCGGCAGGGTGTTCGAATGCCCCTGAATCACCATGCCGAGAGAGTCCCCCACCAGAATGATGTCCATCCCGGCCTCATCCACCAAGCGCGCCATGGTGGCATCATAGGCGGTCAGCATGGTGATCTTTTCCCCCCCCTGAACCATTTTAATCAGATGGGGGACCGTGATTTTATCGATTGTCGATGGTGACATAATGTTTGTCCTTCCCTTCTTTCACCATATTATAAAGCTCTTTTTTGATCGTATCATAGTCTTTGGGATTTTTCACAAAATCAATCCCGCTGGTGTTGACCACCAGGACAGGGGATTCGGAATACTGAAAGAAAAAGCGGCTGTAGCCTTGAGCCAGCTCGTCCAGATAATCCTCCTTAAGCCCCTTTTCAAAGGGGATTTTTCTTTTTTTGACCCGTCCCATCAGGATATCGGAACTCGCCTGCAAAAAAATAATCAGATCCGGTTTGGGAAGACGGGAATCGAGAAGCTGGTAGACCTTGTTGTACAAATCCATTTCTTCAGGAGAGAGATTGAGGGAGGCAAAAATCGGGTCTTTCGCAAAAATATAATCACAAACCGTCGTCTGACTGAAGAGATCCTGCTGTTTTAATTCGCACTGTTGACGGTAACGGGAGAGAAGAAAAAAAATCTGGGTCTGAAAAGCAAATCGATCCGGATTCTCATAGAAAGGGCCCAAAAAAGGATTTTCGTAGGCTTCTTCCAAAACAAGCCTCCCGTTCATATCTTCGGCCAGCATTTTGGCAAGCGAGGTTTTCCCCACCCCTATCGGCCCTTCCACGGCGAGATATCTTAGTTTTTCCATAGCCTCCGAGTTCAGGACTGGCCAAGCCAGATCCTTCATCCAATGGCGTGAGTCTATAACACCCGACTATCGGGTTGTCTACGGGGAAGGGGGGAAAAATCTTCTGAAGGGATACGGGAACGATTCAGATAACTGGTCATCGATTCCAGGCTGGCGATGAATTTTTGCAGAACTTTTTGATTTTCCAATGGAATAACGTCTTCCGCAACAGAGACCAATCGGAGGGGGACTCTTGCTTGATTCTGATCTAAAACGTTTTCCTGCTTCATACAACGCTCCTCTCCTCCTTATTATCGGTAGAACGCAGAAAAAGTTGCTAAGTTTTTTGAATATAATAAAAGCACATATTCTCAATAAAATATTGTAATTATGACTTAATTCTGTCATAATTCTGTCTATAATTTGTGGCTTCTTATTCCATTCACTTAAAACCAGCGGCCATTGATGATCTGGATTCATTAAGAAAGTATGATGCCACAAAAATTCTCGATGGAATTGAGGAGCATCTTAAATGGGAACCATTAAAAGAAAGTCGTTCACGGATCAAAAAATTAAAAGGAAAACAACAAGCAGAATTTCGATTAAGAATTGATGATTGGAGGATTTTTTACAACGTCATAGCAAACGAAGTCTGGATACTTCGTATTCTTCATAAAGAAGATACTGTTTCGTTCTATAAGAAGGAGAATACATCATGAAAGTAACACCTATTGCCAGTTTCAAAGAAAAACTCCCCCATTTTCTAGAAATGGCCAAAAAAGAACCTGTATTTATTACCAGAAATGGTCATATTACAGCTGTCATAGAAGCTATTTCGGAAGATGATGTAGAAGACTATCTTTTAGAAAGAAGCCCCCGATTCCGCAAAATGCTCCAAAAAGTTTCTGCCCAAAAAGGGGGCATGTCACTAGAGGCCTATCGCAAGTCGAGAGGGGTCTGAGCCCACAATTGTGGACAAAAATTTTTTCGGGGCGGGCCCAGATCGATTTTCAAGGGACTTAAAACAGAGTTATTTTTGAATCTTTAAGATACACTGAACCCAATTTTTGCCAAACCTTCTTGCCAGGGAAGACAACGAACCCCTTCAATGATTTTTGCCAGCACCAATCTTTTTTTGTCATGCAGATTTGGACAAGGACGTGATAACGATGATCCGTCAACTGGCTACCGAGGGAGGGGGAAAGTACCAGACGGTATTGAATCAAATTCTTAAGAAGGCTCTTTTTGGAGAATCCGAAGGCCTCGTTGGTCGGATAGACCGCCTGGAAAAGGCCGTTTTCAAAAAACAGGCGGCTTGAAAAAAACACCCCCCCGCACTTTCGTGCGGGGGCTTTCCACCCCTCCGAGCCGTTGGTTCCCTGGTGTGATTGAACTACAGGAGGGAAATTTTAGTGCCCATAGCCACCGCAAGAATTGTCGTTATAATAATCTTCATCGACATAATAGTTCCCATTCGGATGGCCAAGACTCCCACCACTATAATAATCGGTGGCACGATCGCGATCAAAATCAAAGATATGATAATTAATGTAAGCCTTGCTACTTTCGACGTCAGTAGAATCAATATCGGTATCAGCCAATATAGTGTGCTCGACATAATCCGGAAACAGGCTGGAAATACTGGCACCATCGTCATCAGTCCCTGGATCGAGTTGGGGGGCAAAACAGCCAGCCCCCTCTGTAATAGTATCTGCGTCATCGGCTTCAAAACAACCATGAAAGGTAAAATAAAGGGCTGATCCACGACCATCTTTAAGCTCTTGGGCAAAGAAGGGGGCCATTTGATCTTTCCCATGAAAAGAACCTACTCCAACAAGGATGGTACGGTTTTCTCCATCAGTCACAAAATCAATCGGCTCCCCAGAGTGGAGAATCTCATTTCCACCTGTGTTATACACAAAATTGCCTCGGCACGATGTGAGCGGTTGCGAAGGATCACAATCAACATACTGCTCCTCACCCGTAAAGAACTTGGAATTCTTGCCATGCTGGATCCAGTAGTCTTGCGCCATGTCACTACTTTTCGGAATATAAATTCTATCAGTGGAAAAATCGCTACGACTATTGACCGCAATAAGATCCTGTGGATCGTCTGAATTTTCTCCAATTGCTCGAGTGGTTAAAGTCACATAAAGGTCTGAAAAAAGCATTTTACTGTTATTTTTAAAAAACTCATTGGCATGGAGTACAAAAGCTTGAATATGAATATTGCGAAGGGTTAAATCCCATTTTGTTTCGTCATCCTCCCGCGGTTCATATTCTCCAAAGCCGACCCAAGTATCGGGGTCATCGTAGGTGATACTTCCATCATCGCACAATTCCTCTTCCGTATAGTTGATACTCCCCGGCGCATCGCGAGGAATACACCCTTCATCAATAGAGAAGTTGAAATAATTACATTCGTCAATAAAACCAGATAAGCGGCTCACCTGATCGTCATGAAATTGCATCCAACATAATTTGATAGCATCGGGGTCAGTAACGGTTCCCGATTGAGTGACTCCGTTACACGTATAAGGTTCATTAAAGGTAATATAAGAATCGAATTGAAAGGCGCCTCTCCCTGTTTCATATTCATAATCCTTGGCCGATACGCCGTATTCATCGATAATCCGTTGAACAGCATCTTTTACTGTTTCCCCCGGTTTCAGGTAAAAATAGGCAAATTTTCCCTTAAACTTGACCGTACAATCCTCATTGAATTGAATAAATTCATGATAAAATACTTTATAGGTTGTTGTTTCATCAACAACGTAGTCTTCTGCTCCATTACTATCCATGCAGGTTACCGTGCCGTCTTTGACTCCAAAATTAGGGTCTTCTTCATAGGGACACTGGAAGGGACCATCCCAACTTCCTTCTTCAAATTCAAGCCGGTAAGGATTCGTAGGATAGGGACGACAGCCCAAATAGGCCCCTGTTAATTGGTGAGCATAAGAACGAATCTGGGTCACCGGAGACACCCCAGCCTCTGTGCTATAGTCGAGACCATGGATTCGAGCATAACCGTTGGTGGAATCAAGATCGATGGGTAAATGAAATTTGAAAGGAGAACGATTGGTCGCCGGTTCAGTAATGGCCCCCGAAGGCATGTTCATGGTAATGGCATCAATGACTAGTTTTCTTGTGCCAGTGAGGGGCTGGCCGCTTCCTCCACTGCAACCATCGGCTGTGGAGGCAACGGTCATAGTAAAGTTGACCTCATAGTCATAATCGAGTGAGACGCCTAAGGTTTCTTCGAGAGCAAAACTATTAGTGATCATTAATGTTCCATTGATTGTGGACAAAATGTCTCCTTCCTCATCGGTAGCGGGAGTAACTATAAAACCAAAAGTCCCTGTTTCACCTGGTCCAGTTTGAACAGGGTTGTCACCCACAGGAGTAACAATGCCTGAGGATTGACCCGTTCCTTCCTGCGGATCAAGGGCGATTGACCAACCTGTTGTGAGTATGTTGTCCGCAAGGCTCGAATGATTAGCTATTTCAAAACTGATTGTGGACCAGCTGGCATCGTCCCCCTGAGAAATGCAAAAGCGTTTGGGCGCGCTATCATACGGATTGCTTCCATCCGCACCCGCATCATTCTTTTTGAGTTTAACTCCTCCTGCCTGTTGAATGTCGATAATTTCTCCCGATTCTTCTTCTCCCACGAATGTGACCGGATTAACCGGCCCATTCCCCGCCGTATGCCGAAGAACCATCTGCCCCATATCATAGGTATCCTGAGCCACATTCCCTTCCGGAGTGGGAGCATACACCAGCTTGATGGTTGTAGCCACGCCAGGGTCAAGTTCAATCGGAAAACTTCTTTCAGGCGATTCACGAACAAAAGTAAAATAACCCAAGTCAATAGAATCGGCCCAGATTTGAAGACTTTTTAAACCGCTTCCCATGTTGGCCAGGGTCAACGTAACTTCCTTCGTATCCTCCGTAATCCAATCATCAAAAATTGAAGCCGTGCCAAAATGGATAGCCGCTCCTTGAGAATCAAGATCCACTTCATACGTTGTCGCAGAATCGTCTTCCTTAATGTAACTCACTTCAAGTATCGGTTCCTTTCCTCCTGTGGCTCCAACAAGATCTATTTCTAATTCTCCCAAGGAAGTACTGATTTTCATGTCAGCCGCATACGAAACTGGATTATACAGTTGTCCTTCGGGCGCTTCGGCATCCAACTCGGGAGCAAAAGTTACATCAAAAACAGCATAAGAACCTGAGTCAATGACCAAACCATCCGGGTTAATTTCATAGGTATGCTCTTCTACTTCAAAGGCGGCCGTGGCATCCGGAAGAGCCCCCGTATAATCAATATATTCAGGCTCAATAAAAGATGAATCCGTGGGGGGGTTGTAATACTCAAAATAAGCCGTATTCAGAGCATCGGTTACTTCCCATTCAAAATCTTGAAAAGGGTCTACATCCATGGCCATGGAAGATACACCGTCAGTCTCTTTACCAAATTCAATTGTGTTGATTTTGAGTCGTTCCCCCCCAGTATTACAAATTTTGAAAGAGAGGACTTTTGAACGATCTGAGGCTACTTTCATAAAATCAAGGCTGGTCAACTGAGGGGCATTGTCATTCGTGCACATGTACCCTGACGAAATAATCCTGAAATCAGCCGGACCGGTCACACTTCCCCTAAAGGGAAAATAGATAGTGCCTGAAACATTGTAAGCGGTAATTTCCAGATAGCCGGTATGCGTCCCCATGAGGCTTGCATCATAAACAAGAGTCAAGGTTTGGGACTCACCAGCCGCCAAGCTGACATCAGGAAGATAAGCAAAGAATTCTCCATTGTCCTTCATCATCCTGAAAACTCCGGATGAACCAAAAAGGCTTAAAGTAATCAGTTGAGAATCTGAGGTGCCATTGGTAATCGTAAAGGAAGTCTTGAGGGGCTCATCCTGGGTTGTCTCCCCCAAATCGGCGTAGGTCGGATCGATAGTCAATTGAATTCCATTATCCAGGAAGGTGTTGACTGCAGACGATGATAAATCATCGGAATGACTGATACTGGGGTTTGTCGGCTGGACAACTTCATCCTGCGAATCACTATCCCCTCCACCACTGCAATGGATCAAGATAACCCCCGCTAAAACAGGGATGAGAAAAAATAATTTTTTAAAAATCCTTAACATAAATTTTTAGTCCTCAAGAGATCCTACACGTGTCACCAGTGTCGCCTCAATCTGGACATAAATATAGGCTTCATCCTCCAAAAGAATTGTTCCGACGGTCTCCTCACCGATAAAGTCGTCATCCTCGTTGGTAAACTCCCCTCGGGCCACAAGAGTAATAGTGGCATCATCACCGCTCAGAGCAGTTCCCTGAAGCTGGTATTGTCCATCATCATCGGAATCGATCAGATTCATAATCCCATCATAATAGTCACTACTATCCAGCAGGCTTCCTAAATACTGATCTTCAGGCGTTGCATCCGTTGTTAAAGTCACTTTAAGAGAAATCTGAAATGTCCCATTATCATCCGGCAATGGAGATGGAGAACCCAGCTCAGAGCTGTCTATATTTTCCGTAAGAAGGGTTATCACCAATTCATCAACTTCCAAATTCCCATCTTCATCCAGGACAAAAAAGGTATTATCCTTTGTTGTTAATTGAGTGTCGGCTCCCGCAAAGTAGGGATCATCCTCGGGTGCCGGAATGATAAATTGGGAACATTCCTCAATCTGATAGAGAGTTCCATTCCCCTGAACATCATCAAGACTTACTTTTAAATAAGGAGACTGAAACATGTCAGGATCAATATTGATATCGGTGCCGATCACTTTGATGTTTTCAGGAGCTGAAACAGGATACAGATAGGCATGCATTTTATTGATGCGAAAATAATAATCTCCTGTTTCAGGCAGTCCCTGGCCAAAAACTTCAGGTTTATATTCAAAGGCAAAAGGATCTTCTTCACAAACCAAAACATCGCGGCAAACGCCGCCAGCCGGAGAAGACTGTAAAGTTACGTAGGTTACTTGGTTTCCAGAATTATCCTCATAATAGATGAACAGAGTTGTATCGTAGTCGCTGTAAATACACTCAGGAGGGCAATAGGCCAGATGCAAGTAAACCGTCGCTCCGGCTCCCACCGTAAAATTGATCGGTTCACTACCATCCAGAAGCATCTGTCCGGTCTGGTCAGTAATACTGTAAAGAGAAAAAGCAGAACAAAGATTATGGTAGAAAATAATATTTGTAACGGTAATAGGAGAATCCGACAAATTTTTGAAAGAGACTGTATGGTAATCTGTTTGGCCGCCGGATGATTCAAAGCTGATGATCTCATTAGAGATTGCAATATCATTAATGGATGAAGCCCCCTCACCTTCGCTTCCATTGCCAAAGAGGGAAGAGCAGGAATTAATTAAAAATGAAAAATTAAAAATGAAAAACAATAAGGCAAAATTAAAAAATTTTTTGAATTTTGAATTATAATTTTGCATTTTTAATTTTAAATTTTGCGTTATCATTCTGTGCTCACCTCCTCCGCCAACCAGTCATAGATTTCCATCAACAGTTTGGTTGAAAAATGAAGATACCCGTTATCAGAATCAAAAATAATATCGGGATACCCCTCTCCAAATTGGATATCTTGAATGCCCACATCACACAGCGCTTCCTCAATATCGTTGTCTGGTTTGACGTTGAGAATAAAACAAGGACCATCCAGGGGAAAAATCTCACTAGGCGGCGTACTTATTTTAATGTTTTCCAGGGATAGAGATGGATGAGAACTGCTGGATTCGCCATCCTTGCCCCCCTCATCATCATTTTCATCCCCATCTTTGGTGGCTTCGGATGTTTCTGAATAATACTGAGGCTCTTCTCCTTCAGTGCACTCGTCATTGGCTTCTTGGCGTATATTATTAACTACCTCCATTGAATCAAAGCCAACTGCCGAATTAGGGAGGGGAATCTCGATACTCCCATCAGCCACGCCCCCTAATTCGTAAGACTTAGCCGCAATATCAAAAGCAGCATCAAGGATTTGATCAGTCAATTGCCCAATCACTTCTGAATCGTCATAGGTGTACCCCCGGTTGATGACACTCACATAGAAAGGAGTCTCATCAAAAGGGAGGATATAGACTTTCAGTATTTTTGAATCCTCAGAGCTTGGATCATTATTGTAGTAAAGGACGATACGAATGAGTCCATCCAAACGTAATTTGACTACGGAATTGAGTATTTCGTAGGTCGGGGGATCGGTCTCGGTATGTTCTTTGAGCGATTTAACATCAATTTGAACATTGGAAAGACCCAGCTGGAGCATCACAGCTTTGTCATCACCTTCTATGGGCAATAAGGCCAGAGTAGGAGGAGAATTTTTATCGAGAGTAATATCCCAGTGAGTAGCTATATGATCCCCGAAAAAGGTGCTGATATAGGGGAAGAAAGTCTGGACAGCAAGGTCTGTACTAGCGAGACCTCCAGCTAATTGACCGCATAAGCCAAAATTCCCCAAAATCACTTTGTCAATCCCAATGGTGTAGTTGGACTGCATATTCAGATCATCCACCAGATCCTGAGAAACCAGTTCCAAGACACTCTTCAAACCCTTCCTGAACAACACATGCAGGGCGGAGTTGCCTACTTCTTCCAGGCCAAGGGACAGTCCCAGATAGGGTTCGTCCTCTACTTTGGAAATGTTGGCCAGCGATTCCAGCGCCTCGGCCGATTCGGCGGAGGGATCGCGGTACATATAGCCGTTGGCGCGCGTGTCGGCGCCGGAAGAACCGAGCAGTGAAAAGAGGCGCAGGGTGGAAACGTCGCCTGCGCCCAAAGTCATCGGGAGTTTTAAGCTTAAGCCTCCATCCTCTATCACAATATCGGCTTCCGTAAGATTAGGGGTAAAATAAAATTGGGGATCTTCCGCATCTTCCTTAAGAGTCACACTCATCCCATCATCCGTGCTATCGAGCGCCAGAGATAATTCATCCACCTTCACATCTTCAGAAACCCACGCCGGGTATTCAAAAACAGCCGGATTGATCAAAGGGTTCACCAGCTCATCATCCATGCAGGAAACCATCCCCTTAAAAGTTTTTAAAAGCTCCGAATAAAGAATATCCAAAAGAAAGAGGTTATTCCCCTCTTCAGACATGTGATAATAGGCCTCAGCTCCTTGGAGGGCGGTGCGATCAATAATAACAGGGTATATTTCACCTTTATAGCCCTCATCAGTCTTAATGCAACCGACAGGATCGGGGGTCTCCTTTCCAAATTTTTCGTCGTAATATTCGGCGCATTCGAGGTAAGGCTCCAACTGGATAGAACCGCTTAAGCCATCAATGATCTTATCTTCATGAATAATAAACTTGTTCGTATAGGTGCTGTCAGATAATTTTTCTTTCTTGATCTGGAGAACATTCTTGAAAGTGATCCTCACTTTGCCAACATTCCAGATCAGCGGAAGAACCGGGTCATTCTCCAAACCGGTAATCCCTTTTTCAATCAACCCGATGGCCGCTACATGCCCCCAAAATGCAGGTTCATGATGATTATTGTCTGCTACATCGTCACACCCTTCAACCACATCCCCTTCGCCCACAATACAAACATCGGCATCGATATAACCATCATTCTTAAGATTTAACGAACCTATCTTCCACTTGCCCTGAACGGTATCATCGGCATCCACCGAATTACCTAATGCAGTAGGCCAGACTCGCTGATTGGTTATCGTTTCATCTTCCAAAATACCCTCGTAGATATACTGAAGAGTATTGTAAGTGACGAGTGCTGTTGAAAGCTTGTTTCCACAGGAATCACAGGCCACATTCCAGCCTGTTTCAAAATCATTCGGGTCGCTTTGACCGCATTCATCTTTGAAAAAAACATTTTCGAGATTTCCGGGATCGGCTTCATCCCTCAAGGCCAGAAGGGTACGGTAACGACTTAACGCCCTTACCTTCTGCGGCATGCTGGCATGAAGATTCTGCCAGATCCATTTTTTCTGAGTTTCGTAATCCAGATCGTAAAAATTATCCCCTTCGTCATAGTCAAACTCCGCCTCAAAGTCGATATTCTCCCCCTGATCTTCAACATTATCCCCATCTTCATCTCCAGGAAGAACCCCCCCCTGGACAACATCGGCAAATTTAACATTGTCATTCAGAATTTTTTCAACAACCGCGATGATCTTCGGATCTTGAACCGTTGCTTCTGTTACATTCAGCATCAAGGGAGTCCGGATCGTGCTTCCATCAAGCTGAGAGATTTCCCCCAACTGCCCGGACGTTAAATCCCCTGTCAGAGAAAGTTTTGGGGTGGCCCCCGAACTGGAGGTCTTGATGGTCGACTCATTCAACGACCCAATCTGGAAACTGCGGGTTTTGTAAGCCACATGGCTTTTGCTGTCTTCCACCTGGATGTAGATCAGATTGGTGTAAAGGGTCAGCTTGTTGTAGCCATTGGCATCGCCGGTAAAGTTGAGATCGAGGCTAAAACTAGCTTTGCGGATATTGCCACTGTTGCCACTGGTGGAGTTTTGGTCTTCGCTGGAAATAATCGTCAGGTAGTCGCACAAATCAATGGCGGTCTGACTGATCGAGGTGTTCACCCAGAGTTTGGCCAGACAGGTGGTGGAAATAGTTCCATCCTCCGCCGTGGTTTCTTCCTCCTTCACAAAATTTTCAAGAGTGCCTGTAACCGTAACCATCGCGCCGCTTTGACCGTAAATGTCATAGTAGGTATTTTCCACCGGCGTGCTGACGGTAATCACCGGCACATCATTGTCCACCACCAGCGAAGTCGTGGCTGTCACACAGCCCGCTTCATAATCGGTATATTCATTGCACAGGGTGGCGGTTAATACATTGGTTCCACGCCCCAGGTTGGCTGTGGGGGGGAGAGGAATACAATACGTGGTTGTTTGATCCGAAAAAGAAGAAGGACACATGCCACTCACCCCTTCTTCGTCCTCCTCGCCGCCAAAATCAAAATCTTCAACGTAAAAATTGATGGGGGATACCTCATCGGTTGTTTCTTCCCAGTCGCTTCCGGTGTATTTGGTGATTTTTCCTTCGGGACTGGTAATGGAAAGAGTCATTTCCACCGGATGTTCCGCGCGGGGGCCGGAGACATCCAGGTTGTCAATAACAATGCCGGCCGTTAAGACCGACGAATCAGTATTCTTCGCGTCGGTCGCCGCCACAGCGCTGACTACATCGCCGCTGGCATCGCGAATTTCCAGACTTCCGTCCGGCCTATAAAAACGGATGACGTTTTTAGTTGTCGTTAATGTTCCATGAGAGGTCTCCATGGAAAAATTAACCGGGTAAACATCGGGGCTGGAAGGAATGGCAATGGATGTGGAAAAAGAATAATCATCCCCCAAAGTCAACGTTTGTGCTGTTCCATCCACCTCCACAGTCACGTTGCTGTCCGATAAAATAGACTGAAGGTCCGAATTAACAGTTCCTGCGGCAGAAAGAACAAATGAATCTGAGGCAGAATCGTACTGGCTGATTCCATCATGTTCCCAAACAAGTTGTCCGTCTGTAGGAGAGGTAATATTGAACAGAGAATCAACCGTACTGCCGGTCAAGGGAACCCCATACGCATAGGTGGCTGATCCGGACGACATGACAATGTTCACCCGCCCCGTATGGGAACCGGTTTCGGTCCGTGTGTAGCAAACTTGCAGGGTTTCCTGCTGGTCAGTCAGTCGTCCGGTCACTTCCGCGTCGTCTTGGGAGTAGAGCACAAACTGGCTGTCTGACGAGTCATCAATCTCCGCGTTAAAACTGACACAGGGATTGACCGCTACGGTTTGGCATTCCAGATGATTGAATTCGCTTAAACCAAAACTGATGGAGGTGGGGCTGATGGAAATGGTATCCAGGTTTTCGCACTGTTCGCCAGCCCCATCGGGATCAGGATCATGCGGTTCGCCTGAGGTTGGGTCATATTCCCCTTCCTCCCCCACCGGGGTGTCAATAAAGGGGATTTCCCCTGAGTTCTCCTGCTGTCCCCCCCCCACACAGGCTGTAAAAGAGAGAGCACTGAGGAAAACCGACAGAAAAAGAGCTAAGTATCTGTTTTGATTGTCCACCCCAAATAGAGTCATATCTAATAGTGTTTTCGGCAAACTTTCAAAAAAGTTGCTAACAATTTTCAATTTTTAAAAAAAATTTTGAGGGTTATGACGCGGTGGGTCAAAAAGTGAGCTGGATTTAAACTAGAAGTTCTCTTATAGTTGTTATTAATGGAAAAAATACCACTTATCAGTTCTTTTTTTGAGGCCATTCCGGGTGTGGCGGCAGTTTACCTGTTTGGTTCTGTGGCCAGGAACCGTCAAACCCCTCAAAGTGACCTGGATATTGGAGTCCTGTTTGAGCCCTCCTCTGTGCCGGAAATCTTCCGACAAATCGAAATGAGAGAGACTTTATCCGGTCTGCTCCATCAGGAAGTTGATCTGGTGGTCATGAACCGGGCCAATCCCATCTTGAAACACCAGATCTTCAAGCATGGAAAACTTCTTCTTCTTAAAAACAAATCCTTTCTGCTGAGCTTTTTTACCTCTTCTTTGAATGAATATGACGACATCAAAAGAGTGAGGGCCCCAATTGAAAAGAAGCTGGGGCAAAGGAGAATTTATGGTGGATAGGGATGTTGTCCTTGAAAAGGTGAATCAGATCCAGAACTGCCTTAAGAGAATCAACGAAAAAACGGAAGGAAACCCTGAAAAACTGGAAGACCTGGACATCCAGGAAATATTTGTCCTCAATCTTCAGCGGGCCATCCAGGCATGTATTGATCTGGCGGCTCATGTGATTGCTGATGAGGGATTAGGTTTGCCGACAGAACTGAGGGAAAATTTTATTCTTCTGGAAAAGAAGGGGATTATCGATGCCTCGTTATCCAATCGGCTTCAAAAAATGGTCGGCTTCCGGAACATTGCCGTTCATGACTATTCCCATATTGATACGGGGGTCCTGAAATCAATTCTCACAAAAAACCTCCATGATGTGGAGGAATTTTACCTCTGTATTTTACGGCATTTTTCGATATCTTCCTCTTGATGAGGAACTTGTCCAATTTCCATTCCTCATTTTAGAAGAGCTCCATTTCCTTTAAAAGTTGTTGCCACGGCATGATAGTGACGTCGTCGATAACCTTCACCACATCTCCCCAATACGCCACCCTATAATAGCAGGGTTTCTTGAAAAAAAAGGAGAAGTTTTTAAGCCCTGATAAGTCGTTCCGACCGACATTTTTGGAGGCCTTGACCTCAATAGCCCAGGTTTTCTTGCCGTTCTCCACAATAAAATCAACCTCGGCCCCATGTTCCGTTCTGTAGGTGTAAATCCCGATGTCGGTGTCCTGGCTGGCGGCACTGGCCACAAGTTGATTAAAAAACAGATGTTCGAAGAGAAGACCTTTGCGGTCTTCCGAAACCTCGAAACTTCCCAGAAGAGCATTGAGCACCCCCGTATCAAAAAAATAAAATTTGGGATGCTTGATCAATCTTTTTTTTCTATTGGATGAAAAAGGGAGGCAACGTTGAACAACCAAAGTATCTTCCAAAATTTCAAAATAACGAACGGCAGACTGTCTGGGAACATGGGCCTCGGAGGCAAGACTCGCCAGATCCAGAAAATGACCTGCGCTCTGGGCCGCCACAAACAAAAAACGTGAAAACCCCTCCAGGTTTCTTGTCAAAGCCTCGGCCTGAATCTCCTCTTTTAAATAAGTGGCGGCGTAGGTGCGAAGTGTTTTGATCTGTTCCTGCCTGGAATCCTCCGTATAAATGCCGGGAAGAGTGCCGGTCGCCAGAGATTGAAGCACATTAAGAGAATAATCCAGTTCCGATGATGCAAGAGGACCCAGATGATAGCTGTGGATCCTGCCAGGAAGAAGGTTGGCCCCTCCCCTTTTCAATTTTCGGGCGCTTGATCCGGTCAGAAAAAACCGAAGAGACGTCTTCTGATGATCCAGAATATCCTGTAAGGTATTCAGAAGACTGGGCAGACGTTGGACCTCGTCGATACAAACAGTTCGTACAGGCTTTCCGGCAAGGCGTTCTTTGAGTTCAGAAGGATTTCTGGCAAATTCCAGATAGGTCGTTTCGTCGGCCAGATTGATGGTGAGATCAGGTTTGAGCTGGCTGATGAGGGTTGATTTACCTGTCTGTCGGGGGCCAAGGAGAAGAAAACTTTTTTTGCCCTGTTCAAGAATTTTGGTTAAACCTCTTTGGATGTACATAGTGGTTAAATTACAGCGTAAAATAACCACATGTCAACATTTAATTTTGCTCTCTATAATTATGACTGTCGCTGGAGGCTTATCGTCGTTCCCGCAATCGATAAGTTGGCCGGCACGCTGTTCAATGGCATCATCACTGTCGTTATTTCTTGAGAGTCAAGACAAAATTCAAAAATGTCATCTAAAATTTAAAAGTGCAGTGATTTAAAGATTAAAAATGCAGTTTTAAATTTTAAAAGTGCAGTTTATAGGGTTTCCCCAAAGGAGACCCTAT
>SBBF01000036.1 GCA_005240075.1 Nitrospira sp. | reverse complement strand
GGCCGGTGTGGATGAAGCGAAGGAAGAATTGCATGAAATCATCGATTTTTTGAAAGATCCCCAAAAATTCACCAAACTGGGAGGACGAATTCCAAAGGGGGTTTTGCTGATGGGGCCTCCCGGCACCGGAAAAACCCTCCTGGCCAAGGCAATTGCCGGCGAGGCGGGGGTTCCTTTTTTCAGTATTTCCGGCAGTGATTTTGTGGAGATGTTCGTCGGGGTGGGGGCTTCACGGGTTCGCGATCTTTTTGAGCAGGGGAAAAAACATGCCCCCTGTATCATCTTTATAGACGAAATCGATGCGGTGGGACGCCATCGTGGCGCCGGGCTGGGAGGAGGGCACGATGAGCGGGAGCAGACTCTCAATCAATTGCTCGTAGAGATGGATGGGTTTGAGTCGAATGAAGGGGTGATTTTGATTTCAGCGACCAACCGGCCCGATGTGCTTGATCCCGCTCTTTTGCGGCCGGGGCGTTTTGATCGGCGGATTGTCGTGGCCCGACCCGATCTGAAGGGACGCGAAGAAATTCTTAAAATCCATGTTCGAAAAGTTCCGGTTGACCCGATTGTTGACTTGATGGCCATTGCGCGGGGAACTCCCGGTTTTTGCGGCGCCGATCTTGAAAATCTGGTCAACGAAGCGGCCCTTTATGCCGCCCGGATGGGGAGAAAAGCGGTCATTATGGCCGATTTTGAAATGGCCAAGGACAAAGTTTTGATGGGTTCTGAACGGCGGAGCATGATCATCAGCGAAGAGGAGAAAAGAACCACCGCCTATCATGAAGCGGGGCATACATTGGTGGCCCGCATGATTCCCGGCACCGATCCCGTTCACAAAGTAACGATTATTCCCCGCGGCATGGCGCTCGGTTTGACTCAACAGCTTCCTGAAAAAGACAAATACATGCAGTCCAAAAAGTTTGCCGAGGATACGATTGCCATCTTGATGGGGGGGCGCTGTGCGGAAGAGCTGATTTTTGGGGAAAAAACGACCGGAGCAGGCAACGATATTGAAAAGGCAACCGACATTGCCCGTCGGATGGTCTGTGAGTGGGGAATGTCGGAACGACTGGGTCCTCTGGCCTTTGGAAAAAAGGAGGAGCAGATTTTTTTGGGGAGGGAAATTGCCCAGCATCAGGATTACAGCGAGTCGACAGCGGTGGTAATCGACGACGAAGTCAAAAAAATTGTTGTGCATAACTATGAACGGGCCCAACAAATTCTTCACGACAACCTGACCCCCTTGCACAATCTGGCCAACGCCCTTTTGGAATTTGAGGTATTGGACGGAGACCAGATTGACCGGGTGATCCGGGGAGAAAAACTCCCCCCGATGGTCAAATCTCCTATGGCTGCCTCAACCCCTTCTCCGGTAACTCAGCCGGTGGCCCGGCCTACCCCTTCTCCGGTCATTCATCCTTCGCCAGCCCCGGGAAAAGCCTGAGGTGATTTCAAAAATTCAAATCATGGGCATTCTGAACTGTACCCCCGATTCTTTTTACGATGGGGGAAAATACGGAGATGGAGTCGATCGAGCTCTGCAAATGGTTGATGCGGGGGCCGACTGGCTCGATATTGGAGGGGAATCAACCCGTCCCGGGGCTGAGTCTGTTTCTGTTGAGGAAGAATTAAACCGGGTCATACCGGTTATTCAAAAGATCAGACAACATTCCAAAATCTCGATCAGCATCGATACAACCAAAGCTCTTGTGGCCCAAGCGGCCCTTGAAGCAGGTGCGAACATGATCAACGATGTGAGTGGACTGTCGTCCGATCCGGAAATGATCAGTGTGGCTCTTCATTATAAATGTCCTGTTATTCTGATGCACCGGCGGGGAGATCCGAAGACCATGCAGTCGCTGGCCAACTATCAAGATGTGGTCAAAGAAGTCGTTCAGGAACTTGAACTACTTTGTGATCGAGCTCTGGCTGGAGGAATCAAGAGAGAAAATATTTTGATTGATCCCGGATTTGGATTTGCCAAAACAGCTGAGCAGAACTGGATCCTTCTAAGTCATCTGGAGGAATTTAAAAAAATCGGTTTTCCCCTGGTTGTCGGTCTTTCGCGTAAAAGTTTTATTGGCAATCTTTTGAATCAAGAAAAACCGGAAGAGAGATTGAATGGGAGTCTCGCTTGTACGTTCTGGGCCGTGCAAAAGGGGGCTGATATTTTGCGGGTGCATGATGTTGATGAGACGAGACAGATTATCACCCTCGTTAGGAAGTTACAGAGTTCATAATTTCTTGCTCTGATAACTTTGTTCGAATAGGATCATGTAACTCGCACGCTAGGGAGGGAAGGATCTGGCTTTGCCAGTCCTGATCACGGAAATGACTAAAAAATTATTCGGTACTGATGGAATCCGGGGTTTAGCCAATCATTATCCCATGACCCCTGAAATTGCTTTAAGCCTGGGGGAGGCGATTGCTTTTTATTTTGCCCGTAAAAAAGGGGGGGGGAGGATTGTCATCGGCAAAGATACCCGAAGGTCCAGTTACCTGTTTGAATATGCTCTCTCGGCCGGCATCAGTTCAATGGGATCACAGGCTATTCTGACCGGTCCTCTACCCACCCCCGGCATTGCTTTTATTATCAGGGCGATGAGAGCCGATGCGGGAGTCGTCATATCCGCCTCGCACAATGCTTTTTGCGATAATGGGATCAAATTTTTTGATCAGCAGGGATACAAACTTCCTGATGAGGTTGAAAGTCAGATGGAAGAATTCATTTTTTCCACCCAGGAAGATTCCATCAAACCGACCGGAGGGCAGATTGGCCGTGCTATCCGGGTGGAGGATGCGGCAGGACGCTATGCCGAATTCTTGAAATCAACTTTCCCGAAAAATTTGAATTTGAAGGGCATCAAGGTGGTGATTGATTGCGCCCATGGGGCGGCCTACAACGTGGGACCGATGGTTTTGTCTGAAATGGACGCGGATGTGATTACCATGGGGGTTGAACCAAACGGTACCAATATCAATGACAACTGCGGCGCCCTTTATCCTGCGGCTGTGGCTGAAAGGGTGGTTAAAGAAAAAGCCCAATTGGGAATTGCCCTGGATGGCGATGCCGATCGGGTGATTTTGTGCGATGAAAAAGGGCATATTGTGGATGGGGACCAGATCCTCGCCTTGTGTGCGGTGGCGATGGAAAAAGAAGAACAGCTCGCCCATAAAACGGTTGTCGGAACCATTATGAATAACATGGGTTTGCAAGTTTATCTTAAGGATAAAGGAATTGATCTGATCAGAACTTCGGTTGGGGACCGTTTTGTTTCGGAGGAGATGAGAAAACATGGTTACACATTGGGAGGGGAACCTTCGGGCCATCTGATTTTTGGAGATTTATCGACAACGGGAGATGGATTAATTGGGGGTTTGCAGGTTTTGGCTGCCATGCTTAAAAACAAGAGGCCTCTTTCCGAATTGGTCCATCAGATTCCTCTTTTTTGTCAGGTTTCAAAAAATATTCCGGTCAAATCTAAAAAAATTTTGGATCAAATTGAACCGTTGCAAAAAGAGATCAGAGGGATTGAGGCCGATCTTAAAGGGAGGGGGAGGGTAGTCCTCCGTTATTCGGGAACCGAGGGGAGCATATCCCAACCGGTCCTTCGTTTGATGATCGAAGGGGAAGAAGAACAAAAACTTCAGGGGTTTCTTGCCCGCCTTTCCAGTTGCATTCAAGAAAATCTCTAAATTTATATGTCCCGGTTGGGAGTTAACATCGATCACATCGCAACCTTGAGAGAAGCCCGAAAGATTGACTATCCCGATCCTTTTTTAGCTCTCGATATTTTACATCGGTTAAAAGTAGAGCAAGTCACCTGTCATTTGCGTGAAGACCGCCGACATATCAAAGATCATGACTTAAGGCGAATCATTCAGGTCCAACTTCTTCCGGTTAATATGGAGATGGCCGCTACGGAAGAAATGACAGAAATTGCCCTTTCCCTTAAACCTCATACATCTACCTTGGTTCCTGAAAAAAGAGAAGAGATCACAACCGAGGGGGGGCTTGATTGTATAGGTCAATTTAATACTTTAAATAAGTATATCGAACTACTTAAAAAATCAGGAATTAGAGTCAGTCTTTTCATAGATCCTGACCTCGACCAGATTAAGGGGGCCATCGATTTGGGGGTGCCCGCGATTGAACTTCATACAGGAATCTATTGTGAAGTCTTTGGGACCGATCGACAGGAGGCTGAGTTCAGCCGCCTTCAAACAGCCGCTCGTTATGCCTATCAAAAAGGATTGAAAGTTTTTGCCGGTCATGGATTGAACAGAGTCAATCTTCCCTCCGTTGTTCAAATTGGGGAAATAGAAGAATACAATATTGGACATAGCATTATCGCCCGCTCCATTTTTGTGGGATTGGCCGAAGCGGTTAAAGAAATTCAGAAAATTCTAAAATAATGTTTCTTCTTACCCCCAACCAAATGCGCCTTCTCGATGATCTTTCTGTTAACAAATACAACATCCCTTCTTTAAAACTCATGGAACGAGCGGGAAGGAGTGTTGTTGACGTTATTCAGTACAAGTTTTCCCCTCTCAAGGACAAACATTTTGTCATTTTTTGCGGTCCGGGAAATAATGGCGGTGATGGGATGGTTGTGGCGAGATTATTAACAAGCAAAGGGGCGAAAATTTCCCTCCTGATTTTGGGAAAAAAAGAGCAATTAAAAGGAGATGCCGCTTATCAACTCAAAAAATTACCTTCTGGAGTCTCCCTTTTTTTTATCCAAAATTCTGTACAGTTTTCTGTCTGTCTTCGACAGATTCCCCCAAAACCGGTTTTGATTGTCGATGCTCTTTTTGGAACGGGACTTTCAAGGAATGTGAAAGGGTTTTCTCGCAAAATAATTCGGTGGATCAATCGGCAAAAAGTCCCCCGACTTTCTGCTGATATCCCGTCCGGTTTAAATGGAGAAACCGGCCAAATTTTGGGGGTTTCGGTTCAAGCTGACTGGACAGTTACTTTTGGATTCCCCAAATTGGGCTTTTTTTTGGGAAACGCCCGCGACTTTGTGGGGGAGCTGACGGTGGCTGATATCGGTTTATCCCGAAAAGGCATTAATGAAATTAAATCGTCAACGCATCTGATCACTGTTGAAGAGATTCAACCTTTGTTAGCCCTCCGATCTCGCCAGTCTCATAAGGGGAGTTTTGGACATGTCTTTGTGATTGGCGGATCGGAGAAGAAAATCGGGGCGGGCATCATGGCGGCCCAGACGGCTCTTTTGGCTGGCGCCGGCTTATCGACTCTCATTTGTCCTGCGAATGCCTTCAAAAAGATTGATCCGAAAGCTTTGGAAATCATGTATGAACCGATTAACGAGTGGAATATTGATCAAGTCTTGGCAATATTAAATAAAGCAACCATTGTCGCTTTGGGACCAGGATTAGGCCTCGATTTTTCAACCGTTTCGTTTGTTCGTCAGTTGGTTAGAACTTATCAGGGGCCTCTGATTATTGATGCCGATGGACTCAATGCTCTGGCAGAAGACCCTTCGGTTCTGAAAGAAAGGAGAGGGGCCTTAACTCTTCTGACCCCTCATCCGGCAGAAATGGGGCGTTTGACTGGAATGACCACCGCCGAAGTTCAGTCTGATCGACTTAAAATCGCTTCTTCCTTTGCCAGGGAATACCAGGTGATTCTTCTTTTAAAGGGGTATCGAAGCATTTTGACTTTTCCTGACGGGCACTCCTGGATTAATCCAACTGGAAATCCGGCCATGGCGAGCGCCGGTCAGGGGGATGTACTGACTGGCATTTATGCTGGTTTACTGGCCCAATTTCCGGGAAAATTTGAACCCAACATGATTGAGTCATGCCAGGCAACGGGTGGCCGAGCCGGCGGGGGAGGCGAGGACAGGACCTATTGCCCTTATGTCCCCCTCGTTTTTGGCTGTTTCCTGCATGGATTGGTGGGAGATTTATTGAGCGGGATTGTTCCCGGAGAAAAATATCAAAAACCGGCCAAAAGAGTGGTCATGGCAACTGATATGGCTCACAATCTGGATCTCGCTTATTCTTTTTTGAAGAAAAAATCAGAAATTTTAAAAACAGTTTTTTATTAATGGAAACTTTTATTTCACATTCTGAAGAAGAGACGATGAAAATGGCCACCTCGTTCGCCAAAAAACTTAAAAGTAAAGATTGCATCGCTTTGTGTGGTGAACTGGGAGCGGGCAAAACAATTTTTGTTAAAGGATTATATGAAGGATTAGGGGGAGAGAGTACTGTTTTAGTTACCTCTCCTACTTTTACTCTAATGCAAATTTATCCTCTTTCTCAAGGGTTTCTGACTCATCTCGATCTTTACCGCCTCGATCAGGCGAAAGATTTAAAGGCCTTGAACTTGGATGACCATCTCCAAGGGGAAGAGGGGATCACAGTTATCGAATGGGGGGATAAGATTCCTCAATTGGTCCCTTATTTTACACACCGGGTTGATATGATTATTAAAGGACCTCGGGAAAGAGAAATCACGATTACTTATGTTTAGACCGTGAATGAGGTCCCGCAGCCGCAGGTTCCCTTGGAATTGGGATTTTTGACTGTAAAGCCGGAACCCCGGAAATCTTCGACAAAATCAACCACAGAGCCGATCAGATAGGGTTTGCTATTGGGATCGATCAGAACTTTCAGATTGCCGCAATCAATGAAATCATCACCAGGACGCTCTTCGTCAAAATTAAATCCATATTGAAAGCCGCTGCATCCCCCCCCCTCCACAAAAACTCTGAAAAATTTTCCCTTGGCTTCCGGCATTTTGTCGTAGAACTGAGTGACTTTGGCGACCGCATTTTCCGTCAAAGTAAGCAGAGGAGCAGGGCCTCCGATACCTGGTTGATTCACACTATTTGTGCTTAAGGCTTCAGACATAGTTTTTACTCTCCTTTAAAATATCATATTAAACTTAACATAATATATATTATACGACATTAACTATTGTTAAAGCTACTCTTCTTTTTTATCTTTCTCTTTCTATTTGTCAATCCTTCAATGTTTTTGCTACAAAACTTTCTCAGTTTTATGCCTAAGCCAATTAAAAAAATCGATCTCGCCCAGGAACAATCACCCTACTACTCCATTAATCAAGCTATCTTTCGCGCTTCTCAAAATCTCTTGTCCCATCAGCTGGCCGACGGTTTCTGGTGGTATACGCTGGAAGCCAACGAGTCGATTAATGCGGAGTTCATTTTTCTGATGCACTATTTGGGGGTTGTCGATCAAAGCATGCAACAGGGGCTGTCTCATCATATTTTAACCAGCCAAAATCAAGACGGCTCCTGGCCTCTTTTCTACCAAGGCCCCGGTGATCTAAGCACCACGATTGAATGTTATCTGGCCCTTAAAATAGTCGGTTTAAAAGTCGATAACCCGGCATTGGTGAAAGCCCGTGATTTTATCTTGTCGCGTGGTGGTTTAACTCAATGCCGTATTTTTACACGCATTCATTTGGCGTTATTGGGGATTGTTTCATGGGATATCTGTCCCTCCATGCCGGTATCGCTGATGTTGTACCCAACCTGGACCCCTTTTAACATTTATGAATTTTCAAGCTGGGCCCGGGCTAGCATTGTTCCTCTCCTGATTATCTTGGATCAAAAAAAGAACCGACAGCTGGGGGCTGATTATCTAGGGGAGCTTTATGTTGAGCCTTCCCCTTCACAGGCCAAGTGGTCGTATAATATTAATGTTCCTTTTTTAAGTGGGGAGAGTTTTTTCTTGCAAGCTGACCGGCTGTTCAAAATTTTTGATCGGTACCCAATCAACCCCTATCGACAACAGGCCCTTAAAATGTGTGAATTGTGGATTCGCAATCATATCAGTCGAACCGAAGATATTTATCCGGCCCTGGCCTATTCCGCTATGGCTCTTCATTCTCTCGGATTCGATCCCAAACATGACCCCACAATCCAAAAATGTTTGGGGGCGCTCAAAAAATTTCAAATATCGACCGTAACTGATGGGCGATTACAAGAATCGCCCCTACGAAATCGTTCACCATCCACGATTAACGATTCACGATCAACGATCTACCAACAATGCTGCATCTCCCCCGTTTGGGACACCCCCTGGGCCGCGATAGCTCTTCTGGAATCGGGTTTTTCGCCCGATTCTTCGGAGCTGGCTAAAACCGCTGACTGGCTCGTCTCTAAACAGATAAAAAATTTTTACGGCGACTGGGCGATTAAAAACAAAGAGGGAAAACCGGGAGGGTGGTCGTTTGAATTTGAAAATGATTTTTTTCCCGACGTGGATGATACCATTGAAGTCCTTTTGTTTTTGAAAAAAATTCCATCTCCTTCTGCCGCTATGCAAAAAGCCATCCAGCAAGGAATCGATTGGGTGATCAGCATGCAATCGAAAAATGGGGGATGGGGAGCGTTTGACAAAGACAATACCCGCGAATGGGTCAACAAGATTCCCTTCTCCGACCATGGAGCCTGCCTCGATCCCCCCACTGTCGATATTACCGGGCGTTCATTGGAACTTCTTGTTCAATCTGGTTTTACTCTCAACGATAGCGTCGTCAAGAAAGCCATCCGATTTATTGAATCACAACAGGAAGAAAATGGATCATGGGAAGGTCGCTGGGGGGTCAATTATATTTACGGCACCTGGTGTGTCTTACAGGGGCTTAAAGCCATGGGGTATAACATGAAGTCGGAGAGGATTTTAAGATCGGTTGAATGGTTGAAATCAATTCAAAATGATGACGGTGGTTTTGGAGAGAGTTGCAATTCTTATATTGCCAAAAGATACTTATCCTTGGACGCTTCCGTCCCTTCACAAACGGCTTGGGCGCTGATGGGTTTGATTGCCGCCGGAGAAACAGACTCTTTCGAAGCAAAAAAGGCCGCACAATTTTTGATTGAATCACAGGACTCTCATGGAAACTGGGAGGAACGTTATTACACCGGAACCGGATTCCCGGGGCATTTTTATATTCGTTATCATGGATACCGATATTATTTTCCTCTGTTGGCTTTGGCGAAATACCGGAATTATTTTTTTGCCTCTGCGGAATGAATCACAACCCGCGGATTAGTCCCCTTCCCCTTCTTTTCCTGAAAATCGACGGTAGCGCTGAGATTAATGATGAGTCCTTTGAGCGCTTTGGTTATTTCCTGGGAGACGTCAATTTTTGCCAAAAACTTGGAAACCTCGCCGGCCAGTATTTC
Organism: Nitrospira sp.; assembly: GCA_005240075.1. Classification (GTDB taxonomy): domain Bacteria; phylum UBA10199; class UBA10199; order UBA10199; family SBBF01; genus SBBF01. The sequence goes on along the minus strand of SBBF01000036.1, from coordinate 943 downwards.
CATCAATTCATCTTTCCGTTTCTCAGCCTTGGACAACAATCCGTTAATCAGATCGCGGTGAATTTTTGTGTCAGCAACCAAATCGCGGGCCATAGCAGCCGAACCGATGCTAGCATAAACAATCTTTTTGGCCAAATCCCCCCAGGACAGAGGTTCATTTTTGGAAGTTGTATTCTTTCTCACAATTTTTTCTTTAACCCTTCGACTCTTTTTTTAACCGACTCCAACATCGACGGCAAATTGCTTCCAATCAACATTTTGGAAATCATCCCTGGCACAAATAAACTGAGTTCAATATCAATCGTATAAGTCGCTCTTGTTTTCCCCTCTCCCAAATCTTCAAATAACCAGGAACCGTTGTTTGACTTCATCAGATCCCCCCGAACCAGCGTCCAGGTAATTTCTTTGGGGGGTTTTTCCACCATTCTCAACGTGTAGGAAATTTTTTTGATCAGTTCCAGAGAGAAAGTAACATCCACCCCCCCTTTTGATTTCTTGTCGATTTTGACTTCCTTGGACTCCTTTAAATACTCCGGATACCGCTCATAGTCGCTGACCACGGCAAAACATTCTTTGGGTGATGCCGTGATATCGATCGATTTGGAAACTTGAGTCATAAATGAGGTAAGCGCAGCAAAGCTCCCGATTCAATTAATAAACCGGTTTTGTCTCAAAATGATGAACCGCCTCAATGTAACGAATCGTCATCGATTTGGATCGCATGACAACTGATTGGGTTGTGGCGCCGCCGCCAAAAAATCTGACCCCCTTCAAAAAATCACCATTGGTGACTCCCGTCGCCGCAAACATCACATCTCCCTCTGCAAGCTCCTCCAGGCCGTAAATCCGGTTCTCATCAACCACCCCCATTCTTTTGGCCCTCACTCTCTCTTCGTCATTCCTGAGTTTGAGCCTCCCCTGCATGTCCCCCCCGATGCACCGG
>SBBF01000089.1 GCA_005240075.1 Nitrospira sp. | reverse complement strand
GCGTCGGATTCCGGCAGGAACGGGGCGGCGGGGGCGGGCCATCGGGCGTTTGAAACCATGGCGAAAGGTGGGAACGCCCGCGGTGTTGGAATCCACCACCTGAATTATCTGTCCTGTTTGTGATTCCCATTTTTGCAACGCCTTTTCCAAAATCGGCTGGTTGACCGACCAGATCATTTCATCTGTCCCTTCCATCACCCCTTCGTTGAACAACAGATAACTGATGCTGAAACTCTGAAAGCCGGTTTCGTCAGGTCCTCCCCACACAATAAACGAACAGGGTTCCTGAATTTGAATTCTGACCAGATTGTCGGGATCGTGCACCGTTCTTAAAAAACCGATGAGGTTCAAATTCAAACGGAGGGTCCAGAGGGGCTCTTTGAGATTTTTCATGATCAGCATCAGCTCATCCAAAAAAGTCTGCTGTTCCAGATTTTCCCGCTTGATGTGCTGGGTGGCGTTGTAGGTGATCAGCTCCATGTTGTCGGGAAGGACCAAACCGAAAAAGGCGCGCAAAAAATTAAAGACCTGCTCAAAAAACCAGACGTTGGTTTCTTCCGGCGAGACTTTTGTAAAATCGCGGTTGGAATTAAAACCCCAACTCCCCACCACATGTCCCTTAGCGGTTGCTTCAAAATGGTAATCGCTTAAGCCTTTCAGCATGGTGAAACCAGTATAGTTACCAACAAGTCACCGAGTCAACGGGTCATTAAATTATCCTACCAACTTGAAAATTTTTTCAATATTATTTGGCCGATTCTCTGATCAACCGCGCCAACTCTTCCCCTTTCAGGTGGGAATTTTTGGTCTGCTTTTGGGGGACCAGCCAGATATGGGCATGCGGTACTTCATCACCAATGATGTGGCTGACAATCATTTCTGTTCCAAATGCCTTCCGTTGGGCATGGGCGATTTTCTGCGCCGCCGCCATGTACTCTCCAATATACGGAACATCCCACACCCATGTAAAATGTTCTTTGGGAATCAGTTGGGAGTGACCGGGCGCTTGCGGACGGATGTCCAGGAAAGCAAGGAATTTGTCATCTTCATAAACTTTGTTGGACGGAATTTCCCCTTTTACAATCTTACAAAAAATACAGTTTGCGGTTGATGTCATGGCATCTCCTTTCAACAATTTATACTTGCACCTCTCTCATCGGTGAAGGATATTCCTGCCTGGTTATGCGTCAATATTTTTTTCTAGGGGTTCTTCTTTTCTTTCCGGTCGTATCAGCCCACGCGGCCTTGTTTGATCCTCCATCCAACATCGAACGCATTGACCAGGCTATTACACGTTACGAATCTTATGCCAAAAAAGGCCCCTGGCCCAAGATCAAAGAGGGAAAAAAAATTGAACCGGGTCAAACAAGCGACCGCCTGCCCACCATCCGTGACCGTCTGGAGGCGGAAGGATATTTTAAAGAACTGAAAAAAAAGAATCAGAGGGGGAAAGAATCCTCCTTCTACGATCCTGAATTGGAAGAAGTGATCAAGGTTTATCAGGAAAGGAACGGCTTGGAGCCGGATGGGGTCATTGGAAAAGGGACATTTCAGGCGATGAATGTGACTGTTGATCGAAGGCTCTGCCAGCTTCGCGTCAACCGGAGCCGGTTTGAATCGCTCATGGCAACGGAGATTCCTCCCCGTTATGTGAGGGTCAATGTTCCTGCTTTCCGGCTGGATGTTGTTGAAAACCACCAGTCGGTTCTGGAATCAAAAGTGATTGTCGGTCGACGGGACCGCAAAACCCCCATTTTCAACGATGAGATCACTCATCTGGTCATGAATCCCGCCTGGTATGTCCCCCGAAATATTGCCGTGAAGGACAAACTCCCCCATCTGCAGAAAGATCCGGCGTATCTGCAAAAGATGAACATGAAGCTGTATGGCAAATCGGAAGAGGGAACCTCCGTCGAAGTCGATCCGGCTACGATCGACTGGACAACGGTTTCAGCCGATAATTTTGATTATAAAATCGTTCAAAAACCGGGAGGGGGAAACGCCCTCGGGACAATCAAGTTTCTCTTTCCCAACAAGTATGATGTTTATCTTCATGACACCTCCGACCGTTATCTCTTCAAGAGGCAGAGCCGGAGTTTTTCATCCGGCTGTATTCGGGTGGAACGATACATGGATTTGGCCGATATTATTTTGAAGGACAACGCTGACTGGAATCATGAAAAAATAGGGCAAGCGATCAACAGCGGCATTCAACGCCGCATTGATCTCACCACTCCGCTTCCCATTCATATCGTTTATGTCACCGCCTGGGTGACGGAAGGGGGAGAAGTCCAATTCCGGGACGATCTCTACCGCTATGACCCAGCTATTGCCAAAACAGTCTGTTCCCAGTAAAATAAAAAACACACTAAATGATGCCGTCGGGAAGGTTATACAAATGATCCCCAAATTATTGGAGATTCCCGGGTTTGAACAGGTGGTGCAGACCCAGCTCGAAGGGGAAATTCCAGCCATTATAGCGATTCATAACACCAAAAAGGGGCCGGCCTTGGGGGGGGTACGGTTTTACCCCTATCCTCATGTAGATGCCGCGCTCAAAGATGTTCTCAATCTGGCCGAAGCGATGACTTATAAAGCGGCTTTGGCCGATCTGCCGCTGGGAGGGGGGAAAGCGGTCATCTTGGGGGATCCTCAGAAAGTGAAGACCAGGGAGTTACTGGAAAGTTTTGGAGATTTTGTCGAAAAACTTGGGGGGAAATACATCACCGCCAAGGATGTCGGGATGAAATTGGAAGATCTTGATATCATCGCGGAGAGAACCTCTTTTGTGTCTGGGACCACCCAAGGGGGAAGTGGGGACCCTTCTCCGATGACTGCGTACGGGGTGTATCAAGGGATCAAAGCATGTGCGACTTATGTTTGGAAGAACGCGTCTCTGCAGGGGCTGCGTATTGTTGTCCAGGGATTGGGGGGAGTAGGATGGGAGGTAGCCCGCCTCCTGCGTGAGGAAGGGGGGGTTGTTTATGCCTGTGATGTCAATCAGGATCTTCTCCGAAAGGGCTCCCAAAAATTGGAAATTATTCCCTTTGATCCGATCACGCTTCTCAATCAAACCGGGGATATTTTTACCCCCTGTGCTATGGGAGAGGTTGTAAATGCACGGGTGATTCCCCATTTAAGAAAAAACGGGATTCGTGTGATTGCGGGAGGAGCGAACAATCAGTTGAGCCACGAACAGGCGGATGGATGGCGGCTCCACCGGGAGAGAATTCTCTATGCTCCGGACTATGTGATCAATTCAGGGGGATTGATTAATGTGGCCTGTGAACTGGAAGGTTATGATGCGCACAAGGCACGACAAAAGACCGAAAAGATTTATTCGGTTCTTCTGGAAATTTTTGAACAATCCCGCCGGCAGGACAAACCAACTGTCCTGATTGCCCATGAACTGGCGTTGAAGCGCTTGAGGGGGGAAAGTCATGGGACCGGTCGTGAAACAAAAACCTCTGCAATGCATTATAACGCATCGGTCAGTTCGTAGAAATAATTCTTAAACAGCATCCTGCTTCAAAATATTCTTGCCAATTTCTGTCGGATTAAATAAAATTAGTGTTCGGAAATAGGCATTAAAATATATATATTTTAGAACAAATAGTTATTAAAATTATTTGTTCGGAAATGAGTAGTTAAATAACATCGTTTTAGAACAATAAAAATTATGAGATTTCTGGGAAGGGAAAAAGAAAGGGGACTGCTGGAGCAAAGTTTTTCTGCCCCCAAAAGCGAAATTTTTGTTGTTTATGGCCGCAGACGCATCGGCAAGTCACGCCTTCTCAGCGAATTTGCCCAATCAAAGAAATCCTTTTTTTTTGAGGGGCTGGAAAACGCCAAAACGCCTGCCCAGTTGCATCATTTTTATCATTCTTTAAAGAAACAGATCAAAGACCCTCTTCTCTCCCGCACCCCTTTTAGCACATGGGATGAAGCTTTGACCTACCTGACTGAAAGAGTACTCGTTCCTCATCACAAAACGATCCTGGTTTTGGACGAACTCCAATGGATGGCCGCCAGACAGACCAGGCTCGTTTCTCTCCTTAAATGGTTTTGGGATAATCACTGGAAACAAAAAAAGGTGATGCTGGTTTTGTGCGGCTCTATTTCTTCTTATATGGTGGACAAAGTCATCAAGTCGAAGGCTCTCTACGGACGGATTAGCCATCAGCTTCACTTGAAAGGATTGACTCCTGCCGAAGCGGTCTTGATGTTTCATTCCAAACGAAGCCGGCAGGAGATTTTCAAGTATCTGCTTCTCTTTGGAGGGGTGCCAAAATATCTGGAAGAGATTGATTTGAACCGGTCGTTCGACCAGAATATCAACCGGCTCTGTTTCAGCCCGTCAGGGGCGATGCATGAAGAATTTGAAAAGATATTCTATTCCCAATTCCGGGAGCCTCAAACCTACATGACCATCTGCAATTTGTTAAAAGACAACATGCTCTCGATTGCCGAATTATCTCAAAAAACAAAACTGGGGAGCGGGGGAGGAGTAAATCGCTATCTGAGAAATCTTGAAGAGGCCGGTTTTATCAAAAGTTATTATCCCTTTGGGGCTCCTCACAAACTGAAACTCAGACGTTTTAAACTGGTGGATGAATTTGTCTGTTTTTATTTCAAATATATCAGGCCCAACAAAAATATTATTGACCAAAGCCCTTCCACCAGACTTTTTGAATTAATTACAAATGATAGTTTTCATGTCTGGATGGGCTTTGCTTTTGAACGGTATTGTCTGAAACATGCTTCGTTTCTGGCCGGCCTGATGGGTTTTGGCGATGTGATGCTGCAGGCTCTTCCTTATTATGGTGAAGCCGATACAAAGTTCCAGATTGATTTGATCTACCAACGGGCTGACAAGGTCATCACCGTGTGTGAAATCAAGTATTCCGAAAAAGAAATTGATCCCTCGGTGATTGCCCAGGTGGAAAAGAAATGTCATCAACTCAAAATTCCAAGGAAGTATACCGTGGAACGGGCGTTGATTTCCTCGGCGTCTCCTTCTCCCGTTGTCAAAGATTCAGAATATTTTCATCATATCCTTACGATTGATGATATTATTTCTTGAGGGATATGCACCGCTTTTTCAAAATCACCAGGCAAAGCCAAAACAGCCGGGCCCGTTTGGGAGAAATCACGACTCCCCATGGAGTGATTCAAACGCCGGTTTTCATGCCGGTGGGAACGCAGGGGACAGTCAAGGCCATGCGTCCCGATGAGTTGGCGCAAATGGGGGCTGAAATTATTTTGGGGAACACCTATCATTTGTACCTCCGACCGGGGCATGAATTGATCAAAAAACAGGGGGGGCTCCACAAATTTATGAACTGGCCCGGTCCAATTTTAACCGATAGCGGGGGCTATCAGGTTTTCAGTTTGGGGAAAGATCCGGAAGATCGGCAAGGAGCCCGAAGTGATGCGAATCTCAATTCAACTCGCACCACGAAACTGGCGCGGATCACCGAAGAGGGGGTTTATTTTCAATCCCACATCGATGGTCAGGAGCATTTAATGACGCCGGAACTGTCGATTGAAATTCAAAGAGCTTTGGGCGCTGATATTCTCATGGTGTTTGATGATTGCACCCCTTATCCGGCAACGTTGGGGGAAACCAGGAAATCGATGGAGAGGTCTTTGAAATGGGAGGAACGGTCGTTGGTGGAATTTCGCGGGGGCGATTCTGGCAATAAGAATCTTTTTGCGATTGTTCAAGGGGGGATGTATCCCGAATTACGCAAGGAATGTTTTGAACGATTGATGGAAATGGGGAAATTTTCCGGGTTCGCCATGGGGGGGCTCTCCGTTGGTGAGCCGATCAACCAGATGTATGAACTGGCCGATTACACGGGGAGTCTGATTCCCAATGACTATCCGCGCTATCTGATGGGGGTAGGGATGCCGGCCGATTTGGTAACCTGTGTTGATTATGGAATCGACCTGTTTGACTGTGTGATTCCCACCCGAAATGCCCGCAACGGAATGCTCTTTACAGTGGATGGCTTCATCTATATAAAGCAGGCCCAATTTGCCGAGGATGAGCGGCCGATTGATCCGTCGTGTGTTTGTTATACATGCCGGAATTATTCGCGTGCTTATTTGCGCCACCTTCATCTGGCGAAGGAGCTTCTTTCGTCGGTGTTATCGACGCTTCATAATTTACATTACTACCTGAATTTGATAAGGGACATGCGAACTGCCATCGTGGCTGATCGTTATCCCGAATTCAAAAAGGAATTTTTGGAAAGGATATCATCATGAACTTTATTTCTTCAGCTTATGCTCAACAGCAACCAGCGGCTCCAGGAGCTCCCGCTCCTGGCGGAGCCTTCGGGATGTTTCTTCCGCTCATTATTGTATTCATCATTTTTTATTTTCTGGTTTTCCGCCCCCAGCAAAAACAGCAAAAACAACGGCGCCAAATGCTGGCCAATCTCAAAAGGGGGGATGAAGTGGTTACTAATGGCGGCATTTACGGTAAAATTGCCGATCTGACCGACACGGTCGCTCATCTGCAAATTGCCAACAATGTGACGATCAAGGTCGATCGGGCGCAAATTGGCAACCTGGCAAGTGGGCCTGCAGTTCAAAAGTCATAATGGCCAAAAATCTGGAACTTAAAGGATTTGGGATTTTGTTCATTATTTTAGCCTCCTTTTATCTTCTGGCTCCCACCCTTTTTAATTTTCGCGAAATAGCTGAACAAGCCCAAAGCGCCGGCCAACCTGTTCCTTTTTACATTCGTCTCTTTCCGCCAAAAACGATCAACCTGGGGCTTGATCTGAGAGGGGGGCTGTATGTGGAGATGGATGTCGATCTGCCTGAGGCGGTCAAAAACCGGGTGGATGTGCTGATCATGCAGATGGAACGGTTTGCGGGAAAAGAAGAATTTCCCGATTTGAGGTTGGAACAGATCTATCAGGAAAGGCTGGTTCAAGTCTCCCTTCCAGCTGAGAAAAGGGAAAGTTTTCTTTCTTTCTTAAAAGAAAATTTTGGCGATATTTTTGAGGTAGCCCCTTCAACTGTTCTGGCCAGTCCGAAGCCTGGCACTTTTTTTCTTCAGTTGACTGAAACCTACAGCAATCATCTGCAGGAGATCACTTTAAAGCAGGCGGTGGAAGCGGTCAGAAACCGGATCGACCGTTTTGGTGTGGCGGAGGCTTCCATCCAGTTGCAGGGAGATGGAAGGATTATTGTCGAAATTCCGGGAGTCAAAGATCCTGATCGGGTGATCAATATTATCCGGAAAACCGGTTTGCTGGAATTTCGTCTGGTCAATGAATCGGTCGGCGAAAAAGAACTGCGCGATTGGGTGAGCGAGGCGCGAACAAGGGAAAATATTCCGGAAGGGTATTCTCAGGAAATTGTCGACAAAATCAACATGGCCTTGAAAGACAAAATTCCCGACGGGGATGAAATTCTTTTCGAGGTGGTTCGTGATCCGATGACTAAAGAAATTGTAGAAGGAATTCCCTATCTCGTTTCCAGGAGATCCGATGTAACGGGAGACATGTTGCGCAATGCCCAGGTGGGGATTGCCAACAATGAGCCTTATGTGACCCTTTCCTTCAACAAGATGGGAACCAAAAATTTTGGCGAAGTGACCAAGGCTAATGTCGGCAAGCGATTGGCGATTGTGTTGGACCATTTCGTGAACAAGGCCCCGGTGATCCAATCGGCTATTCTGGAGGGGGAGGCGCAAATCACGCTCGGTTATGGCAATTATCACTCATTGCTGACCGAAGCGGAAGATTTGGCCCTGATGCTTCGCGAAGGGGCGCTCCCTGCTTCTTTGACCGTGGCGACCAAAACAGTCATTGGCCCTTCGCTGGGGGCCGATTCCATCCGCAAGGGAATTCATTCGATGATCATCGCTGCTGGCGTGATTGTGATCTTCATGATGATTTATTACACAGGGGGAGGGGTTTTGGCCAATGGAGCGATGATTTTAAACATCCTGATGGTGTTTGCCATTCTTACCCTCTTCCAGGCCTCCCTCACTCTTCCGGGAATAGCGGGCATTGTGCTCACGATGGGAATGGCAGTGGATGCGAACATTATTATTTTTGAAAGAATGAAAGAGGAAATTCGTCTGGGGAAAACCCCGCGCGCTGTCGTGGAGAGCGGTTATTCCAACGCCATGTCGGCGATTATCGATTCCAATCTGACCACCCTTTTTGCCGGGATTGTTCTCTTTCAATTTGGCACCGGTCCCATCAAGGGATTTGCCACCACCCTGATGGTGGGAATTTTAACAACGATGTTTACGGCGATTGTGGTTACCCGGGTCGTTTATGATTATTTTGTCACTGTTCGCAAAATCGGACGGTTGAGTTTGTAGGGGAGAAATGATGTTACCAGTTAATGAAAAAAAATTAATCCCCTTCATGAAAATCAAGGGGGTCATGATTCTGGTTTCGGTGGTTTTTGTCATCGCGAGCCTCGTTGTTTTCTGGAGGGTCGGTTTTAATTTTGGGGTTGATTTCAAGGGGGGGATCAAACTGGTTTATCAATTCAGCGAGCCGGTGGGAGATGGAAGAATCCGTGAAATATTGGAACCTCTTGGATTGGGGGATATCCAGGTGGTGCAGTTTGGCAAGGAATCGGAAAAAAGTTATTTGATCAAGGTGAAGCAGGTTGAAAATCGGGACATCTCGCAGGAGATCCGACAAAATCTGGCAAGCGGGTTTGCTTCCGCCAATCCTGTTCTTTTGTCGGAAGAAAATGTGGGGGCCAAAGTGGGGGCCGATTTGCGCCGACGGGGGCTTTTTGCCATCATTCTCTCCTGGGTTTTGATGCTCGTTTACATCGGTTGGCGCTTTGATTTTTTGTTTGCACCGGGAGCGGTTTTATCTCTGGTCCATGATGTGATCATCAGCCTCGGTTTTTTTGTTTTTTTTGGAAAAGAATTCAATCTTCCGATCCTTGCCGGGGTTTTAACCCTGATTGGTTATTCGATTAACGATACGATCGTGATTTATGACCGCGTTCGCGAAAATTTGAGAAAAATTCCCGCCTCGGTTCCTTTGTCCGACCTGATCAACATTTCAGTCAACGAAACGTTGAGCCGGACGATTGTGACCTCCTTGACTGTTTTCTTTGCCATGCTGGTCCTCTTCTTTTTTGGCGGAGGGGTGGTGCATGATTTCGCGTTTTACATGTTAGTTGGCGTTGTGGTGGGAACTTACTCCACCGTTTTTATCGCCTCTCCAGTCTATCTGGCCTTAACCCGCGTTTTTCCCCACAAGGGGCTGGTCAGAAATATAGGGAAGAGATAGGTTTAAGCCTATGAAGCAGTGGCATATTCGATCCTGTTCCGCCGAACAGATTGACCTCCTCTCCCGGGAGTTGAAGATTTCTTCACTTCTCGCCCGTCTTTTGGTTCTTCGCGAAATCAAGTCTCTCGAACAGGCCGATCTTTTTTTGAATCCCGCCTTGAAAAATCTCCCCAACCCTTTTTTGCTTAAAAATATGGATCGGGCGGTCGATCGGCTGATTCGTGCCATTAACCAAAACGAAAAAATCACCATCTATGGTGACTATGATGTTGATGGAACAACGGCCACTTCGCTCCTTCTTCTTTTTTTCAGGGAAATTGGGGTCATGGTTGATTTTTACATTCCGCACCGGCTCCGGGAAGGATATTCCCTGAACCGGCAGGCTCTCATCGATCTAAAAAAGAAAGGGACTCAAATCATTATTACCGTTGACAACGGAATTGCTGCAAACGATGAGGCCGAGCTGACGCACGAATTGGGCATCGATCTGATTATTACCGATCATCACGAAGTTCCTTCCGTTGTTCCTTCCGCTTTTGCCGTTATCAACCCGTTGCTAGATGGATCCTCATATCCTTGCAAAATGATTTGTGGCGCGGCGGTTGCTTTTAATCTGATGATGGCGCTTCGGAGCCGTTTGCGCGAAAATGGTTTTTTTGAAAACCGGAGGGAACCCAATCTTAAAAAATATCTCGACCTGGTTGCGTTGGCCACTGTGGCCGATGTGGTTCCGCTCCGGGAGGTCAACCGGATTTTTGTCCGTCTGGGGCTTGAACAAATAGCCAAAACTGAATGGTCAGGGCTCAAAGCGTTGATGGAGGTTTCGCAGGTGGACAAACCCGACTCCACTCATCTGGGTTTTAGACTTGGTCCCCGCCTGAATGCTTGCGGGCGTTTGTACGATGCCTCAATGGGGGTCAAGTTGCTGACTTCAACCGATCCGGCAGAAGCCCGTCTCCTTGCCAGAGAGCTTGATTCAGCCAATCGCGAACGACAGGGGGTCGAAGATGAAATTTTGAAAGAGGCGGTGATGAAGGTAGAATCGGATTCTGATTTTCAAAAAAGAATGAGTCATGTTCTGTATGACAAAAAATGGCATCCGGGAGTGGTGGGGATTGTTGCTTCCCGGCTGGCAAGCCTGTTTAACCGTCCGGTTGTGGTTCTGGGGGAAGATAAAGAGGGGCTTAAAGGTTCTGCTCGGACTTTTGGAGGATTGAATTTGATTGAGACGTTACGAGAATGCGAGACCCATCTTGTTAAATGTGGCGGCCACAAAGCGGCGGCTGGGGTCAGTTTAAAAGAAGAGAATTTGGAAAATTTCAGGATGGCCTTTGAAAAAAGCGTCTCCGCCCGGATCGGTGAGAACGATTGCCTTGCCTCCCTTTCTTTGGATGACGAGCTTGATCCAGCCGTTATTAATTTTGAATTTTTGTCTCATCTGGAACGGTTGGAACCTTTCGGAGAAGGAAACCCGGAGCCTCTTTTTTTTATACGAAAGGTTTTGGCCCAATATCCTAAAATTGTGGGGGAGAATCATGTCAAGTTTCGACTTAAGGGGGAACGCTACAATTTGGAGGCAATTGGTTTTCGAATGGCTGAATCGTTTCTTCAAAAAAGTAAAGGACCGGTCGATCTCGCCTTTTCATGTGAGGCGCATCATTATAAGGGGAACTCTTCAATCCAGTTAACTATCAAGGATTTCAAGCCTTCCATTTAAATCATAATTACTTGATTTTTAAATAAATTTATATTTAATAATTTTTTTTGCGCAGTGCGGTAATGCCTCAGTTTCACCTTGCCAAGAGAATTAACCCCCGAAGGGTAATCCCTCAGTTTTACCTCTTCCTGTTGCGTTTCATATTCAGTGAGGCATAG
>SBBF01000038.1 GCA_005240075.1 Nitrospira sp. | reverse complement strand
GGGGAGAGGATGTTCTGATTTCTGTTCCGATAGGGACCGTTATATATGATGCAACGACAGGAGATCAGATGGCCGATTTAACGGAAAGTGGGCAGAGTTTCATTGCGGCCAAAGGAGGACGAGGGGGGAGGGGAAATTCTTTTTATACTTCATCGGTCAATCAGGCCCCCCGCAAAGCCCAGCGGGGAGAAGAAGGGGAGCAAAAAAAATTACGTCTGGAACTCAAGCTTTTGGCTGATGTGGGGTTGGTGGGGGAACCGAATGCCGGCAAATCAACCTTTCTCTCCATCGTATCGTCTGCCCGTCCCAAGATTGCCGATTATCCTTTTACGACTCTTTACCCCTGTCTGGGAGTGGTCTCATTCCGCAATTATCCCCCTTTTACTCTGGCCGATATTCCCGGACTGATTGAAGGGGCGCACGAAGGAAAAGGTTTGGGGATTCAATTTTTGAAACACATTGAGCGGACCCGACTATTTTTGCATTTAATCAGTCTGGGTCCTGATGAACAAGAAGAACCTTTGGCTCGCTACAAAAAAATCAGAAAAGAACTTCTCTCTTTCGATCCGTCATTTGAGCAAAGAAATGAAGTCATTGCCTTGACCAAATTGGACTTGGAATCTGACCGAAAAGGACTTAAAAGTTTGATGAAGAAATTCCCAAAGAAGGTTAAAGTGTTTGCGGTTTCTGCAGTGACGAAGGAAGGAATGGGAGATTTGCTTCTATGGCTGACTCAATCTTTACAAAAGTTACCCGCCTCGTCATCAAAATAGGGAGTGGTTTGGCGACCAAAAAAGGGGGGATCAATCTTTCTTTTCTTTCAGGATTGGCCAAAGAGGTGGCCTTTTTAAGGAAAAAAAAGTGCGAGGTTCTCCTGGTTTCATCCGGTGCGATTGCCTGTGGAATGGATCTGTTGGGACTTTCCCGTCGACCCCACGAACTCCCCAAAAAACAGGCGGTGGCCGCTTTGGGCCAGCCGCAATTGATGAATTCATATTCACAGGTTTTTAAAAAGAAAAAACTTCGGGTGGGGCAGATTTTATTGACGAGGGGAGACCTGGAAGACCGGCATCGGTTTTTGACCGCCAAGCATGCTGTTTGTGAACTGCTCAAACTGGATGTGATTCCTATTTTTAATGAAAATGACACCGTGGCCGTGGAGGAAATCCAGGTGGGGGACAACGACCAACTCTCGGCGATGGTGGCACATTTAATCGATGCCCAGCTCTTGATTATTCTCACCGACACCGACGGTTTTTTTGACAAGGATCCTAAAATTCACAAAGACGCGAACAGAATTCCTGTTGTTGAAAATGTGGACGACAACATTTTAAAACTGGCGCAGGGGACCTTGAGTTCCAAAAGCACGGGAGGAATGATCACCAAATTGAAAGCGGCGGGGAGCGCCGCGATGTACGGCGTAAAAACCTGGATTGGGGATGGACGAGATCCACGAATTCTCTCGCGCCTTTTTGAAGGGGTGGATTGCGGAACCCTTTTTCTTCCCCGAAAAGAAGCATTATCCAGCCGCAAGTATTGGATTGCCTATACCCTGAAATCTGCCGGCCAGATTATTATTGATGACGGGGCGGTAAACGCTATCCGCGATTCCAAAAAAAGTCTTCTCCCTTCCGGTATTGTGGAAGTCATGGGAAATTTTGATATTGGGGACGCCGTAGAGATTGCCGATTCTTACCGGAACCCCATTGCCCGGGGGTTGACCAGCTATAGCTCGAAGGAGCTGGAAAAAATCAAGGGGCAAAAAACCTCCGAGATTGAAAAAATTTTGGGGTATCAATATTATGATGAAGTGGTCAACCGGGATGATCTGGTCGTGTTATGAAAACAAATTCTATCAAAAAATTGGCCGCCCAATGCCAACAAGCGGCTCCTCAACTGGCAACCCTCGATTCTGATAAAAAAAATCTCATCCTTAAAGCCATGGCAGAATCGCTTTTAGCGAATCGAGCATTAATTTCCCAGGAAAATGCCAAAGATCTGAGAGCGGCTGAAAAACAGAAACTGAAAAACGCCTTTATTGACCGGCTGGTTTTGAATGAAAAAAGAATTGAAGAAATGGCAAAAGGTTTGGAAGAAGTGGCCGATTTGCCGGACCCTGTGGGAAAAATTGTTTCTTCCTGGACTCGTCCGAATGGTCTAGAAGTAGCGAAAGTAAGAATCCCTCTGGGAGTGATCGGGGTTATCTATGAATCACGTCCCAATGTCACCGTCGATGCCGCCGGCCTCTGTTTTAAATCGGGAAATGCAGTGATCTTGCGAGGAGGATCGGAGGCGATTCATTCCAATAAAATTTTGGGCAAGATTCTTCAGGATGTTTTGAAGAAGAACCAGGTCAATCCTTCCGTGGTAACGGTTGTTCCGTCGACCGACCGCAAAATGATGGTGGAGATGTTAAAGCTGTCAGGTCTCATTGACCTGATCATTCCCCGTGGAGGTGAGGGACTGATGAAATTTGTGGAAGAACATTCCAAAATTCCGGTGGTCAAGCATGATAAAGGAGTTTGTACTGTTTTTGTTGATGAAACGGCCGATATCGACATGGCCGTTCACATTGTTGAAAATGGGAAGGTTCAACGGCCGGGGGTCTGTAATGCGGTTGAAAATGTGGTGGTTCATGAAAAAATTTCTGCCCGTTTTCTTCCCCCGATGGCCGCGGCTCTGGGAGCCAGGGGAGTTGAACTGAGGGGAGATGAGGGAACGCAAAAAATTCTTGAAGGAATCAAGAAAGCAACCCGGAAAGACTGGAGTACGGAATATCTGGATCTGATTTTGTCGGTCAAAACTGTTGCCTCGCTGGATGAGGCGATTGATTTTATCCGGACGTATGGATCTCATCATACGGAATCAATTATCACGCAAAACCGGCAGAATGCCGAAAAATTTATCAGGGCGCTTGATTCATCCTGTGTTCTGGTCAATGCCTCCACCCGTTTTAATGATGGCGGCCAACTGGGCTTGGGGGCCGAAATCGGCATTTCCACCACCAAACTCCACGCCTACGGCCCCATGGGGTTGGAAGAATTGACCGCCACAAAATTTGTAGTGCATGGTTCGGGGCAGGTGAGAGGGTGAGGCTTCTTGCCTTTTGTGTTCTATTGTCATACAATTAAGTTGTTATGCGGACTGCAACTGTAAAAATCCAAAAATTAGCATCTCAAGGTGAAAAAATTTACCGGCTTCACTTCAAGAGACTCGAAAAATCAAGCCGAGGAAAGATTATTGCTATCGATGTGGAAAGCGGCGAGGGTTTTATTGGCAGTTCCACAATTGAAGCTGGTTTGCGCGCGAAGAAAAAATTCCCAAAGCGTTTATTTTTCTTTAAGAGGATCGGCTATCCCTCAGTCCATTCACTGAAAGGTTTTGTTCCTATCTCAAAATAATTTTCATGTTCTTGAAAGGATCAATTACCCAGGATTTGGAACCGTTTCTCGACCGAATCTATGTGCGTGGAAAACGTAGAAAGAAATTCCCGATCCAGGCAATTCTTGATACCGGCTTTAACGGAGAAATTGCCTTGCCACAAAAAAATTATCACTCTTATTTTCTACAGCCGCTTGGCGTTAAAACATTTGAACTGGCCAAGGGACAGATCGTTGAGCAGGAAATATTTATGACCTCATTAATCATCAACGAAAAAACAATTCCTGTTGAAGCGACGTTGACCAATTAATCGTTCCCCCTTTTATTTTTTCGGTATTTTTATTTTTCTTGTGGCGGCAAATTGTGGTGGTGGAAGCTCAAGTTCGGGAGGAGGTGATAGTGATGATGCGGTTACTGCGGGTCTTGCGGCTTTTGAGGATCGTAATATTGAAAATGCGGAGACTGAATTTTGTGACGCGTTAACGGATGACGCAACCAATGCCCAGTTGGCCTTCGGATGTTTTTTTGCAAAACTTCTTTTGTTGTCCGAAGGGAGCGATGCCGATACCTTGCTGGCCTCGCTGGGAGAAGACCCCTTTGATTTGGGAGCTCTCCTGGATACCGGGGGGCTTTTTGATGATTCAGAATCGATCGTGGTTTCCGGTTGGCCTCGTTTTAACTACGAAGATTTTGGCCTCCCTTTTGCTTCCACTTTTGCCTCGGCTGGACTGGGAGGAGCGGTCGGTTCGCTTCTTCAGGAGGCCATTGATAATGGTATTGATGCCGATGAACTCAAAAGTCAGGTGGTTGCCTTTATCGATGATTTTGAAGATATGGAGGATGATCTTGAAGTGGTGCTGGATGACAGCAGTTTTACCATTGATCTTCCCGCTGAACTTTTTTACGTCACTGATGATGTGACGGTTAGTTATAACGATGCCCGTCTGATGATGGCTGGGTTGCAGGGGACTATTTTCTCTCTGGCTGTATTAAACGCCTATGACCCCGGGGTTAATATTGATGATGTGGTTACCTCCGGCGAGATTGACCAGGAGATTCTGGTGGCCGATCTGAATGGAAGTGGAGAAACGGTCAATGGGGTTACGGTTGATGAGACTGTTTTTTTAACGCTGGACGATGCCAGCGCCATTACCGACCAGGAAAGCCGCTTTACAGAAGCGTTATCGAACTTTCAGACCGGTCTGCAGGCCTGGATTGACGGCGAAATTTCGGAATTTTTTTCGATGAATATGAACAGTTTAAATCTTGAAAGAGCGGTTGAAGTGGCAGATGAATTGACCGATTCCTTGACTGGATTGACCACCATGGATTCGTTGGGGACTGCAACCGTTGTTTCTCTTAATCTGGACCAGTTTTTCTCCAATCCCCCTGATGCTTCAGAAGTCGATGTAGGAGCGGGAGACCCCTTTGTTCTTGAAGATGAACAGGCCCGGCCGGTGGAAAGCTATTTTGACGAACTTTTGGACGGCATTGCCGAGTTTTAATCAATGCTGTTATTTCTTCGCTTTTTTATTGTTCTCTTATTACCCTTTTTTTCGTTTACTTCTGCTTTTGCTGAAGATGAAGTGGCCTTTATCCGCAAGGCTTATCAGACATTGTCCGGCATTGAGTTTGTCCAGCCCGATACGAGAGCTCAAGCCATGGCGGAGATACGAGGGTTTTTCGATTTTGAATCTTTTTGTCACTTAGCTATTCAGGATATTGAACCCAAAATGATTCCGGAAGAGGTCAAGAAATTCAGGGATCTTTTTGACCGCGTTTTTTTCAAGAATATCGAAAAAAAGGGGTTGAAGATGGCCGATAAAAGAATTCAGAATATTCAGTACAGTGTAGAATCAAGACAAAATCAGGTTTCGGTTGCCCTGATCCAGGGACGGGTCGACCAAAAAAATGTGACCATCAAATTTCATCTCAAGAAAAACAACTCATCATGGGGCATTGTTGATATTTATGTAAATAGCGCTGGTGCATCCCGCAATTACAGGGGGCAATTTAACCGCATCTATCGGGTGGAAGGTTTTGAGGGGCTGATGACGAGGATGGAAAAAAAACTGACCGCTTTCTCAAAGTAAAAAATCCGTAAGAATAAATTGTTGTTTATTCCATCAACCATTTCCGGCAAGGCACCACTTGAATTTTGGTTCCCCCCTCCTGAATCGTCTCCTCCGTGTCGAGGGTCACGACGGTAAGTTTGGTGAGCTTTAATTCTAGGGCCCCCTGGCGGAGCGCTCGAATCTCCCGCTCGCGGGTTTTGAGCGACGAGAGACTTTGCGTGACTTGGAGAAGTTCAAGGTTTTTTGAGCCCCTTCGAAGCAAAAAATCGACCTCGGTGCCGGATAAAGTCTGGTAATAAAAGAGATCGATATTCGGTTGAAATCCGCGCCGCACCAGCTCCACAAAAACCAGGTTTTCCAACAGACGAGAGCCGTTTGGCATGACCGGTTGTGATTTGGCAGAAATAAATCCGTTATCAAAAGCGTAAATCTTGCGATCAGCCTTGATCCTCATTCGGGTTTTAAAAAAATAGGGCTGAAGATCCTGGATTAGATAGGCCTCGCGGCAGTAAGCGATGAATTTCTGGATGGTGGCCGTGGAAAGGGCCCCCAAAGAGCGCTCTAAGCTCCGTGCCGAAAAACGACTCGCGGCGTTGTTGATCAGCAGGGTGAGCAAGTCATGAATGGCTGTTGACGCCCGAATCCGATGGCGCGTGACGATGTCCCGAAGCACCACGGAATCAAAAAGCGTCCGCAGGTAGCCCGAAGGTTCAGTTCCTCCCAAAACCACTTCAGGGAACCCCCCCCAAATCAGATAGCGCTGAAAAAATTCAGGATCATCCAATTTCTCTTTCCCAAGGGCCTTAAGGAACTCCTGAAAACTAAAAGGGAGCAATTCAAAAGAGAGATGCCGGCCCGTCAAGGCCGACCCCAGCTCCCGGCTGAGGAGATGGGAGTTGGAGCCGGTGATTACCAAATTATATTCCCGTCTATGGAGTTTATTGATGAAGCTTTCCCAATTCGGGTAGTTCTGGATTTCATCAAAAAAGAAGAAGTCGGTTTTTCCATAAACGGCATCGAGCGTTTGCACCAGTTCGTCGCTGGTGATCTGATCACTGCGCAGAGCATCGTCTTCAAAATTCAGGTAGGCAAAGCGCTTACCGGCAAGCACCTGAAAGGCGAGCATCGATTTTCCGGCCCGGCGCGGTCCTGTAATCACCTTTACCAGATTTGAAGAAAGCGCCTTCGAGAGAGATTTCGCCAGATGTCGGGGTACGAGAGTGCGTTTGAGCGTCCGGTCACGCTCCCGACAATGGGCCTCCACAAGGGTGTTTAATAACTTCATTATATTAAACAATAACTAACTTTATTGTTTAATACAAGTAGTTTATTTACTCATACAATTTTCTAACAATTCCCTCCTTGACTCCCGCGTCATTTTTTAATAACTGCTACAAGCTTTTTTAGTTCTGGTTAAATAGAATCTGGAGACTTTTACTATGTTAAGAAAAAAACTACCTTTCCTTTTTTCATTAATCACCCTTTTCCTTGCTTCCCCTCTCTGGGCAGGCGAGGCCAATATTCATCTGCCAGACCTGACGGCCGTATCCTTTACCCTCTTTGGCCAGGCTGTTTCAGGGGTTTCGCTCATGCACTGGGGGCTGGTGATTTGCGTCATCGGCTTGTTGTTTGGCCTCTACCAGTACCGGCAAACAGCCGCTCTTCCGGTTCACAAATCAATGTCGGAGGTCTCTGATACCATTTGGGAGACGTGCAAAACTTATCTGTTTCAACAGGGGAAGTTTCTTGTCTTCTTGTGGGCCCTGATTGGCGCCTGTATCGCCTATTATTTTTATGGTCTCCAACATGACCCAATCAAAAATGTGGTTATCATCCTTTTGGCCTCCGTGTTGGGAGTTTTGGGATCTTATGGGGTGGCCTGGTTTGGAATTCGGATCAACACCCGGGCCAATTCCCGCACCGCCTTTGCATCCTTATATAAAAAACCGATGGCTACTTTTACCATCCCCCTTCAGGCGGGAATGAGCGTCGGCTTGTTGCTTGTCAGCGTCGAACTTTTTTTCATGATCTGCATTCTGGTTTTTCTTCCCAGCAACCTGGCCGGCCCCTGTTTTATTGGATTTGCCGTTGGGGAATCTCTCGGCGCCAGCGTTCTTAGGATCTGCGGCGGCATTTTTACCAAAATCGCCGATATCGGTTCGGACCTGATGAAAATCGTCTTCAATCTTCCGGAAGATGACCCCAAAAATCCGGGGGTGATTGCCGACTGCACCGGGGACAACGCCGGCGACAGCGTGGGGCCGACCGCTGACGGCTTTGAAACTTATGGAGTGACCGGGGTCGCGTTGATCGCCTTTTTGGCTTTGGCGTTGGTGACCAAACCAGAAATTTGCGCCCAACTGATTATCTGGATTTTTGTCATGCGTATTTTGATGATTCTGACCTCGCTCGCTTCTTACGTTGCCAATCATAAATTGAGCACCCTTCTTTTTGGCAACAAGGACGACTTCAATCTGGAACATCCCCTTACCAATCTGGTCTGGCTCACTTCTCTCATTTCGATTGGCGTTACCTTTTGGGCCAGTCAGGCTTTGCTGGGCAGTTTTGGAGCCCTTTGGTGGGTGTTGGCGGTGATCATCAGCTGTGGAACGGTAGCCGGCGCTCTCATTCCGGAATTTACCAAAGTGTTTACCAGCACCCACTCACGTCATGTCAAGGAGGTGGTGACCGCCTCCAGACAGGGGGGAGCCTCTCTTAATATTCTCTCCGGTTTTGTGGCAGGAAATTTTTCCGCCTTCTGGCAGGGGATGTTGATCATGGGTTTGATGTTTATCGCTTACGGGATGTCCCAGCATCCTTCTCTTTTGGGATTAATGCCAGCCGAGTTTAGTTTTGCCGCCCCTATTTTTGCCTTTGGTCTAGTGGCCTTCGGATTTTTGGGGATGGGGCCGGTGACCATTGCGGTTGATAGTTTTGGCCCCGTTACCGATAATGCCCAGTCGGTCTATGAACTTTCTCTGATTGAAAAAAGACCCAACATTAAAAACGAAATCAAAAAAGAATTTGGTTTTGAGCCGAACTTTGAACATGCCAAGCATTCGTTGGAAAAAGGGGATGGTGCGGGGAATACTTTTAAAGCGACCGCCAAGCCGATGTTGATTGGCACAGCGGTTGTGGGGGCCACCACGATGGTGTTTGGAATTATTCTCCTGCTCGAAAAGCTCTACGGAAATGTGGTGGCTTCCCTCTCTTTGGTGCAGGCTCCTGTCATTCTGGGACTTGTGGCGGGGGGGGCGGTTGTTTACTGGTTTACCGGGGCCGCAACCCAGGCGGTGGTAACCGGCGCCTACCGGGCTGTTGTTTATATCAAGGAGAACATCAAACTGGAAGGATCGCATTCCGCTTCAATTGCGGATTCGAAAAAAGTAGTCGAAATTTGCACCGTCTATGCTCAAAAGGGGATGGTGAATATTTTTATCGTCATCTTTTGCCTGGCGCTGGCGTTAGCTTTTTTTAATCCCTACTTTTTTATCGGTTATCTGGTGGCCATCGCCTTCTTTGGCCTCTATCAGGCTGTCTTTATGGCCAACGCAGGAGGAGCGTGGGACAACGCCAAAAAAGTGGTGGAGGTCGATTTAAAACAAAAGGGGACTCCTCTTCATGCCGCCAGTGTTGTGGGAGATACCGTGGGAGATCCCTTCAAAGACACCTCTTCGGTGGCCTTGAATCCGGTCATCAAATTTACCACCCTCTTTGGACTTTTGGCAGTTGAGATTGCAGTCACCATGCAAAATGCTTCCACCAAACTGGAAATTGGCATCGCCTTCTTTGTTGTGGCCCTCTTTTTTGTTTGTCGCTCCTTCTACGGCATGCGGATTCCGGAGGGGAAGTAAAACTGCCTTAAATAATCTCAAAACTCTGATTTCGATCGGTTCGATAAATGCCAAAATCGCGGGCATCCAGCGTCAAGATCTGGCGGGTTTTTAAACGGCTGGCCAAAACAACGAGGGTGGCATCTCCAAAATCCATCGGGCAGTTCTGATATTTTTTCATCAAATCAGCCATCAATAAAAAATCATCCGGCTTGAATTCCAAAACTTCCACAAGGCCTTCTGCCGTAAAGCGGAGGAATTTTTCCTGATTGGCAACGGAGAAATCAAGCAGGTAGAGTGTTTCCGTGACGATGGCCAGAGAAGTGACCAAACGCCTTCCTCTTAACAGACGGATCTTGTCCAGACAGGTTTTGTGGTCATGATCATCCGGGTTAAAGCAGGCGACCAGCGGTCCTGTATCAATGAGAACGGGATCGAGCATGAAATTTGTGGCGAAGATAAGTCTTGCTTTGAGAGGCCAGATCGGGAATGCCGCTCCCTTCAAAGGGCATCAAAGAGACAAGCGCTGAATAGGGATCTTGATTAGCATTCAGGGCTTCCCGCTCAAAGTAGTCATGCAAAGCCTCCCGGATGACTTGGGAGCGGTTCTTTTTTTTAATCTTGGCCCATTGCCGGATTTGCTTAACAAGTCCATTCGGAAGGCGTATTGCGATTGTATTACTCATAAACTACAAATGTAATACAGATTGTTTTTGAAATCAATTCGTTATTTTTAAAACATTAAAAAAACTTAGCAACTTTTTTGGATTCCTGCCGAGAATAGTCCTGAAAGGCATAACTACATAACTAACAAGGGTAAGGGGACGGATCAGCCGTTGGGGAATGCGTTTTAACTTACTGATTTTATTTATATTTTCATTTTATTTCATCAGCTGTGGCGCGGGAGATTTTTTTGATGAACCAGCTGAAGAAACCACGGGGTCCCCCTCTGTCTCCGAAGAGGCGGAAATGCCAGAAGTTTTGGGTAATGGGGGTTCCGGCGACGATTTGCCTTGGGCCTATTTTATTAGAACTCCTTATCAGACCACCGAAGTGATTTCCCTTCCGATCCCGGTTTATCTGGCCGGTTTTGAAGACTCCGAAAAAGAGGAAATTCTCAAAGGGCTTCAAACAGCCAACCAGGCTGTTGGTTTTGACATCTTTGAAGTGGTGGAAGAGTGGGGGAGTGAGGTGCGCGTCATCTATAAAGTTGAAGAAATTTATTTTGAAGAGCCGGAAATTGCCGACTCGGTCAATTTTTCCAATGTCATCGGCTACACCTACAACCGGAATGTTTACATTGACGGCAAATATGATGCTGGCCGGGTGGTGACTGACTGGGGGATGGAAATCAGGACCGATCGGATCAACCGCTGGGTGGTGGCGCATGAACTGGGGCATGCGATGGGGATTCAATCGCATGCCTTGATTGATTACGAAAATGATGCGTTAACCAATCTGGAGGAAAATTCGCTGATGAGTTCGACGATTTCCGCTTCCCCCGCCTTGGACGATTATAATTACATGATGGAAATGCAGGGGGAGATCTTGCTCAAGTACATGGAAGAGATAGCTGCGGACGGGTAAATGGAATGTTTATAAAAATCTCTAGGGGTTAGAACCCCCGCAATTTAGCCAACGCCCGTCGTTTGGCTTTGGGGAGTTTGTGGGGGTTTCCTTTTTTTTGGGTGGTCCATCGTTTATGGAGGGGGGGAGCCGGCTCATCCCGATCACGCATGGGTTTCCCCTGATTTAAAATTCTCAAAAATTCATCCGATCCCATCACACCACAGCCGGCGCTCCTGGCAGAACGGATAATTTCATTATCAGAGCTGATGACAATCGCCTGATTTTTAAGTTTGCGGGCCAAATGAATAATGACATCATCCGCTGTTTGCCCCATTTCACTGTAAAGAATGTTGATTCCGTTAAGACGATCCCTTTCAATGGACATATTGTCGGATTGTGCCGCGTCAAACACGACTGTGATGAAATGGTTTTTGGTTTGACGATAGACGGCTAGTTTACGGATCAGCTCCGATCTTCCTCTTTCAAAATTTCCCGCTTCAATCCGGCTTAAAATTGTCGATCTTCGAATCAAGTTATAGCCATCAATAATGATATGAGCCATGATTGCTTTGTAGTCCTCAATTTTTCAATTAAAGTCCAGAAATTCTATAATGCCTCAGTTTTTCCTTCCAAGACCGTAAACACCAGTTGCCAAAACATGGCGGATATTTGATAAACCTCTGGGGACTTCATCCGCCAGAG